>QILY01000167.1 GCA_003232155.1 Maribacter sp. | reverse complement strand
GTAGACCATACAGGAATTTTCAATTCTGAAACCAGAACCTATTCCCACAAGCTCAGAGTCATTAAAAAAATCATATAAAAAAACCTGATAGCATGGCTATCAGGTTTTTTTATAATGTGGATTGAGAATTTTACTCTCCCAATAACTTTTTCATGCGCATAAAGTTCTCATCGTCGCCCATAGCACCGTATATGTTTTTCAATTGCGTAAGGACCCCTTGATTTTCAGGGCTTAACTTCAAAGCATCTCCTATCTTAAACAAGTCATCCTTTTGCTGTTTTATCTCATCATAACGAGCAATATCTTTTCTAGAATTACCTAAGGTATTCAATTCATCAATCAAACTATTACCTTCATTTACATACGTAGTAGAAAGGTTTAATTGGGCATTTGTATATCCTGGATTAATCTCTAATGCCTTTTGATAAGCATCTCTAGCTTCTGCAAGATTACCTTGCTCCATATTAATAACACCTATATTATATTGAAGGTCCGCATTATCGGGAGCCATTGCAGAGGCTTCGGCCATAAGGGTCTTAAATTTGTCTTTATCACCCTGCTTATAATAAAGGTTTGCTTCTTGTAAAATCAAACTTACATCATCAGGGTTATCTTTTCTAGCTATTTGATAAGCTTCCAATGCCTTATCATCTTGCCCTGATTGCCCGTATATCAATGCAATATTCTTTACAATTTCTGCTCTTTTTGAAGGCGTTTTTTCATCAACAGGGTCTTTGAAAGTACCAGATTTTACCATAAGATCACGTTGGGCTTTTCCCATTAGCTCTACTTCGCCAGTTTCAATATTGGTAGCTTTATAAACCTGTTCGCTACCATTGTAGCCTATCTGTTGTAACTCATTATAGTACCCTAATGCTTCTTCAAAATGACCTCCATTTACTGCACTACTTGCTGCATAATATAAATATGAAGTGTCTTTTGGAGACAGCTTATAACTCATATATAATTTCTCAGCAGCTTCTTTAAACTTCTTATTACCATTATCTGCTACGGCAGCGTTTACCAAATCAGCAGTAATTGCACTCATACGGTTGTTAACATCAGCAGAGTATTTAGATTTTCCGCTTTTTTCTTCAATATCAATTACTTGCTTATATGATGAAACAGCTTCTTCGAAAGCAGTATTATCACCCTTCCTGGCTAAATCGGCATAAGCTTGTCCTCGCAGGTAATAATATTGCGATTGTACTTTGGCGTCGGCACCTGATATTAGGCTGGCTGCGCCTTCCAAAGCAGTTTTCGCAGTCATACTGTCACCTCCTTTTAAAGCCTTGGTAGCTGCTTTTAATTCACTTTTTTGAGCGAATCCCACCATTGTAAATGACATCGCCGCTAGTATAAAAATTTTAGTTCCCATTGTAATGTAATTATAATATTAGTGTATAATGTTTATGTATTTATTCTTCTTCACTACTCCCTTTACCAATAATTGTACCATCTTCAGTATCTACCTCAATATCAAGTATATCAACTTCTTCTAAATCATCTTCCTCCTTCATTACTTTCGCTACAGCAGCGATAGAATCATCTCCTTTTATATTGATTAGTTTAACACCTTGTGTTGCCCTACCCATTACACGAAGATCTTCAACACTCATTCGAATAGCTATACCTGATCGATTAATAATCATCAGATCATCAGAATCGGTAACATTCTTAATAGCTACAAGACCTCCAGTTTTTTCAGTAATAGATATGGTTTTAACACCTTTACCCCCCCTATTAGTTACGCGATAATCATCAATGCTGGATCTTTTACCATAACCATTTTCTGAAACAACCAGTAATTCATCTTCAAAATTATGAACAGAAACCATTCCTATAACCTCATCTTTGTCATGTGCCAAAGTAATTCCACGAACCCCTGATGCATTACGCCCCATAGGTCTAGTCTTACTTTCTTCAAAACGAATAGCCTTCCCTGATTTCAAGCCTAAGAATATCTGACTTGTTCCTGTTGTTAATTTAGCCTCTAATAACTCATCATCTTCACGAATACCAATGGCATTGATACCGTTTAGTCTTGGTCTTGAATATTGTTCTAAAGAAGTCTTTTTAACGGTTCCTTTTTTAGTGGCCATAATAACATAATGACTATTCACATATTCTTCATCTTTCAAATCTTGAGTACAAATGAACGCTTTTACTTTATCATCATTTTCAATATTGATCAGGTTCTGAATAGCTCTACCTTTTGAGGTCTTGCTTCCTTCAGGAATTTCGTAGACCCGCATCCAAAAACATTTTCCTTTTTGGGTAAAGAACAACATGTATTGGTGGTTGGTACCTACAAAAAGGTGTTCTAAAAAGTCTTCGTTTCGTGTAGAAGATGCTTTTTGACCCACCCCTCCTCTATTTTGGGTCTTGTATTCTGTAAGTGGTGTCCTTTTGATATAACCTGCATGTGAAATGGTAATTACCACTTGCTCATCAGGAATCATATCTTCAATACTCAGATCGCCGCCCGCAAAATTGATTTCAGAACGCCTTTCATCTCCGTACTTCTGCTTTACCTCTAAAAGCTCATCTTTGATAATTTGCATTCTTCGTTCTTTACGATCCAAAATATCTTTCAAATCGACAATGGTCTTTATAACCTCATCATATTCTGAACGTAATTTATCTTGTTCTAAGCCAGTAAGTTGACGCAAACGCATCTCAACAATGGCCTTTACTTGTGTCTCAGAAAGTTTAAAACGATCTATTAACTTTTCACGCGCCTCATCAGCATTTGAAGATGCCCTGATAATAGTAATTACTTCATCAATATTATCAGATGCTATAATGAGACCTTCTAATATATGCGCTCTGTCCTCTGCTTTTTTAAGCTCGAACTTGGTACGCCTTACAACTACTTCATGACGATGTTCCACAAAATAGTGGATCATCTCTTTAACATTCAATAATTGAGGTCTTCCTTTTACAAGCGCAATGTTATTAACACTAAAAGATGATTGTAGTGCAGTATATTTATAAAGTGTATTTAAAACAATGTTCGGTATAGCATCTCTTTTAAGAATATAAACGATACGCATTCCGTTTCTATCCGATTCATCACGAATAGTTGATATGCCCTCAACTTTTTTATCATTGACCAAATCGGCAGTTTTCTTGATCATATCTGCCTTATTGACCTGGTACGGAATTTCAGTAACAATAATACATTCTCTTCCTTGTACTTCTTCAAAAGTAGCTTTAGCTCGCATTACAACGCGACCTCTACCCGTATGAAAGGCTTCTTTTACGCCATCATATCCATAAATGGTACCTCCTGTCGGAAAATCAGGGGCTTTAATATGGGTAATCAACTCATCAATCTCAATATCATTATTATCAATGTACGCTACCGTACCATCAATAACTTCTGAAAGGTTATGTGGCGGCATGTTTGTAGCCATACCGACTGCAATACCCGAAGCTCCGTTTACCAATAAATTAGGTACTCTAGCAGGAAGCACTGTAGGTTCTTGAAGAGAATCATCAAAATTAAGTTGATGATCTACAGTATCTTTATCAATATCCGCTAACATATCATCAGCTATCTTACGCATACGGGCTTCCGTATAACGCATTGCTGCCGGTCTATCACCATCTATCGAGCCAAAATTACCTTGGCCATCGACCAACATATACCGTAAACTCCACTCTTGTGCCATACGCACCATAGAGTCATATACCGATGTATCGCCATGCGGATGGTATTTACCCAAAACCTCACCAACAATACGTGCAGATTTCTTATGGGCACTATTTGACCTTACGCCCAATTCGTACATGCCATAGAGCACTCTACGGTGTACTGGTTTAAGTCCATCCCTAACATCAGGAAGTGCACGTGACACAATGACCGACATTGAATAATCAATGTAGGCAGATTTCATTTCATCTTCTATGTTAATCGGAATTAATTTTTCTCCTTCAGCCATGTAAAATCTCTAAATTTATTTTTGATTAAAAAGCAAGCCAATATACATAAAAACGAAGCCTTCAAAGAATACATCAAATACTTTCTTCAACAATTTATTAACACTTTTTACGTTGTGTTTAATTGACAATTACAATGTTAATTATTTTGTAAATAGATTCTTTTTTCGTCAATTCGGACTAGTTTATCAAATAATAGGTACGGTATTTGCGTGAGATTGTTCTAGATTTACTAAATTTAAAGTTGATACCACGAATTATATGGATGATAATTTCTCCCCAAGAGTAAAAGATGTAATTGCTTACAGCAAAGAAGAAGCATTAAGATTGGGTCATGATTTCATTGGCACGGAACACTTAATGTTAGGTTTGCTACGTGATGGAAATGGAAAGGCAATTAGTATTCTTGATGCCCTTGATGTTGACCTGGACCATTTAAGGCGCAAAGTCGAGATTCTGAGTCCGGCGAACCCAAACCCAAGTGGTATTCAAAAAGATAAAAAGAACTTGCATTTAACCAGACAGGCTGAACGTGCATTAAAAACCACTTTCTTAGAAGCTAAGCTTTTTCAAAGTTCCTCAATAAATACAGCTCATTTGTTGCTCTGTATTTTAAGAAACGAAAATGATCCAACAACAAAATTGCTCCACAAGCTAAAGGTTGATTATGACGGTGTCAAAGAACAGTTTAAATTCATGATCACAAGCGATGATGATATCATTGATGCCCCCACTTCTGAATCTTTTCCAAGTGAGAATGAAGATGCCAATGAAGAAAAGGAAAGTTCTTTTGGCGGAAGTGCAAATCAAAAAGGAAACAAAAAATCAAAGACACCTGTACTTGATAATTTTGGAAGGGACCTCACCAAAATGGCGGAAGAAAATAAATTAGACCCTGTTATTGGTAGAGAGAAGGAAATTCAAAGGGTTTCTCAAATTCTAAGTAGAAGAAAAAAGAACAATCCATTACTTATAGGTGAACCAGGTGTTGGTAAAAGTGCCATTGCCGAAGGTTTGGCTTTACGGATAATCAATAAAAAAGTTTCCCGCATTCTTTACGGTAAACGTGTAGTAACCTTAGATTTAGCTTCTTTGGTGGCAGGTACAAAATACCGTGGCCAGTTTGAAGAGCGTATGAAAGCCGTGATGAACGAGCTTGAAAAAAATGATGATGTTATTCTATTTATTGATGAAATACACACTATAGTTGGTGCTGGTGGGGCAACAGGAAGCCTAGATGCTTCAAATATGTTCAAACCTGCATTGGCAAGAGGTGAAATTCAATGTATTGGTGCAACTACATTAGACGAATACAGACAGTACATAGAAAAAGATGGAGCTTTAGAACGTCGTTTTCAGAAAGTTATAGTAGAACCTACCTCAGTTGATGAAACTATTGAGATTCTTCAGAATATTAAAGGAAAGTATGAAGATCACCATAATGTCCAATATACCGATGAGGCCATTATAGCTTGCGTAAAATTGACGAATAGGTATATGACCGACAGGTTTCTTCCAGACAAGGCTATTGATGCTTTAGATGAAGCTGGTTCAAGGGTTCATATTATCAATATGGATGTTCCTAAACAAATATTAGAGCTTGAAAAGCAATTGGAAGATGTTCGTGATTTAAAGAACAGCGTTGTTAAAAAGCAAAAATATGAAGAAGCGGCCAAACTTAGGGATGACGAAAAAAGAATCGAAAAAGAATTAGCCATTGCCCAAGAAAAATGGGAAAATGATAGTAAACTTCACAAAGAAGTTGTTACAGAAGACAATGTGGCAGATGTAGTTTCGATGATGAGTGGCATACCTGTAAACAGAATTGCGCAGACTGAGAGCAACAAACTGGCTGAATTACCAAACCTTATCAAATCAAATGTAATTGGTCAAGATGATGCAGTTGAAAAAGTTTCTAAAGCCATACAAAGAAACAGAGCAGGTCTTAAAGACCCCAACAAACCTATTGGATCATTTATTTTCTTGGGTCAAACAGGGGTTGGCAAAACACAGTTGGCAAAAGTACTTGCTAAAGAATTATTTGATTCTGAAGACGCACTCATACGTATTGATATGAGCGAGTATATGGAGAAATTCGCCATATCACGTTTGGTAGGTGCACCTCCAGGATATGTGGGTTATGAAGAAGGTGGGCAACTTACTGAAAAAGTGCGTCGTAAGCCATATTCTGTAATTCTACTTGATGAAGTTGAAAAAGCGCACCCCGATGTATTCAATATGCTATTGCAAGTGTTGGATGATGGTTATTTAACGGATAGTTTAGGAAGGAAAATTGATTTTAGAAACTCAATCATTATTATGACATCCAATATTGGGGCACGCCAATTGAAAGATTTTGGACAAGGTGTTGGTTTTGGTACAGCTGCAAAAAAATCACAGGCAGATAATTATCAAAAAGGTGTTATAGAAAATGCCTTGAAAAAAGCATTTGCCCCTGAATTTTTGAATAGAATAGATGATGTTATTGTTTTTAATTCATTAGAAAGAGAAGATATACATAAAATCATTGATATTGAATTAGATAAGCTGTTCGCAAGAATAAAAGATATAGGCTATGAGCTTAATCTTACCGATGCTGCCAAGGATTATATTGCAGAGAAGGGCTTTGATAAACAATACGGTGCCAGACCTCTTAAAAGGGCTATTCAAAAGTATATTGAAGATTCTCTTGCTGAAGAAATCGTAAATTCCAAGCTCCAAGAAGGCGATAGTATTTATATGGACTTAGATAAGAAGAAAGATGAGCTTACTATCAAAATAAAAAAAACGCAAAAATCTTCTAAAGCATAAATTTTAGTAAGAATTCAGCTATAAAGGAGTCGTGTAAACTGACTCCTTTTTTTGTGCTTAAAAAAATAGAAGTAGGAAATAAAATAGAGCGAACCCCAGCAAAAAGCAATATGAACGATATTTGAGCCTTTAATCTAATATTTTATATATACTCTTCACATTAGGTCTATTTTCGTCTCGAGACATTATTTAAAATATTTTGGAAATGAGAGTGGGACTACCAAAAAAAATTATTGTAGTTAAAGAGTATGTATTGGAAGTTGGCAAAATACAAGTATACGATGATTACATGGTATCTATATTTGACGAAGGTGCTACTTTAACTATAGAAAGAGCCTATCAAATTATTGGAATTTCAGAAATTCACTTTAGAAAAAAACCATTTGGATACATAAGCCTCCGCAAAAATTCTTATGCGATCGACCCTACAGTATATACGTATTTAAGGGAGCTTGAAAACCTAAAAGCATTCGCTATTACTTCAGTCAAAGAAATTGACATGCATAATTTCAATATTGAAAAGATGTTCTATAAAAAGCCTATGAAATTTTTTATTAAATACGATAATGCATTGGCATGGGTAAAGCGCAGGGTTAAAGCAAGCAGGTAGTTAATTGTTAATTGTTAATTGTTAATTTGTGAAAAATTATTTTCATAAACGTATAAACACCATAAACTTTTTTTGAATCTGCACTTGACACTTGTGTTTAAACCTTAATTATTGACCCTGTTCAGCTTCTAGGGTTTGGGGCGGTTCTGCCATTTTAAATAAATCAATATACGTACTACCAATAGCTTCTACTATTGCAGAAGCGGTCAAAGCCTGATAACCCATTTTTTCAACAGCGATATCCCCTGCTTTGCCCTGCAGATAAGCTCCAAAGATCGATGCTTTTAACGGTTCATAGCCTTGAGCGATTAATCCCGTAATAATTCCTGTTAGAACATCACCGCTCCCTGCAGTTGCCATTCCTGGGTTGCCTGTTGTATTTACATATCCCTTTCCGTTATACACGGTTATTGTATTCGCACCTTTTATTAAAATAATACAATCGTATTTTGTTGAAAAAGCTTTTGTCTTCTCAAGTTTATCAAAATCATCTTTCCATTTACCAATTAATTTTTCCAATTCTTTCGGATGCGGAGTTAAAATTGTTTTTGGCGGTAGTTTTTTCAACAATGCTGTAGTAGCAGATAAAATATTAAGTCCATCTGCATCTATTACTAATGGGATTTTATTAGTCTTTAAAAAATTAGAGAAGTACCAATGCCTATTACAGTTGGTACAATATCAAATGTAATTTTAGAAATACATTTCTCACCTGCATCGGTAATTACCATAGCTTCGGGCAGGTTCGTCTGCAATGGGATACAACCACATTCAGGAACATAGGCAGTTACCAATCCACTACCTACATACAAACATGCTTTACTAGTTAAATGTACAGCTCCTATTTTGCCATGACTACCACCAATAATCAAAGAATGCCCATAAGTGCCTTTATGCGAATATTTTTCTCTTGGTATATAGAATGGAAGCACTTCATTTTTTCCTATAATCTCATATTCGGTATCCGTATTTATTAAATATTCCGGATCTAACCCAATATCCAATACTTCCCATTGATCTATAAATTTTCCAGTTTGAGGAAGGAAAAAAATCAATTTCGGTGCCTGAAAGCTTAATACATAAT
>QILY01000203.1 GCA_003232155.1 Maribacter sp. | reverse complement strand
TCTTTAGAAGATGTGACCTTAGAATTGAATGCCGTTTCTGGAAATTACACTACAGAATCAACTACATTATATGTACGTATAGAAAATTCAAACCAATGCCAAGGCGTTGAAGAGATAGAATTAGTAGTAAATCTTTCCCCCTCATTTGAAATACCTGAAAATTATCTTCTGTGTACTGATGGAAACCCGCTTGAAATATCAGCTCCTATAGGTTTTGATACCTATAGATGGATACGAATGGAAGGAAATACAGAACAAGAGATTTCAAATACCCAAAACGTTACAATTACTACCATAGGCAATTATAACTTAGAAATAGGCACTCAATATACTGACAACGGAATAACGACCCTATGTACAAATATGAAAAAATTTGAGGTGCTGCCCTCGAATAGGGCGATCATACAAGAAATTAATATTAATGATATTTTAGAAAATAATACTATTCAGGTTACGGTTGGTGGTGATGGTATTTATGAATTCTCTATAGATGGTGAAAATTATCAAGAAAGCAACTTTTTTGAAAATGTAACTCCTGGTTTTATAACTGTTTTTGTTAGGGATAAAAATGGTTGTGGTATTACTGAAGAAATAGTATCTGTTATTGGCTTTCCAAAATTTTTCACTCCCAATAATGATGGTATTAATGATTTTTGGCAAATTATTGGCTTAGAAGATGGTGCCACTCAAAACACATCAATTTTTATTTATGACAGATACGGAAAATTGATAAAACAAGTAAATCCGTCTGGCGAAGGATGGGATGGCTCATTTATTAACACCTCATTACCGGCATCTGATTATTGGTTTGTAATAAATCTTGGTGATAATAGGCAATTCAAGGGTCATTTTGCTCTAAAAAGATAAACTACCATCCAATCTTTTATCACTTGCCTTTCGTAACTTTATCACATGAAGTTTAAGGTAGTTTCAGAATTCAAACCAACAGGCGACCAACCTAATGCCATACAGCAATTAGTAGCTGGCATAGCGTCTGAAGAAAAATATCAGACCTTGTTGGGTGTAACTGGTTCAGGAAAAACCTTTACGGTTGCCAATGTGATTGAAACTGTCCAAAAACCTACTTTGGTTTTGGCGCATAATAAAACCTTGGCAGCGCAACTTTACTCTGAATTCAAGCAGTTTTTTCCTGAAAATGCTGTGGAATATTTTGTTTCTTATTATGATTACTACCAACCTGAAGCTTATATACCTACTTCAGGGCTTTATATTGAAAAAGATCTATCCATCAATGAAGATATTGAGAAATTACGCTTGAGTACTACATCCTCCCTACTTTCGGGTAGGCGTGATGTAATTGTAGTTGCATCAGTTTCATGTTTGTATGGTATAGGAAATCCTGATGAATTTCAAAAAAATGTGATTTCAATTCAAAAGGATCAGGTTATCCCTCGAACCAAATTTTTGCATCAATTGGTACAAAGCCTATATTCGCGGACTACTGCCGATTTTAAGAATGGGAGTTTTAGGGTAAAAGGTGATGTGGTAGATGTTTTTCCCAGTTACGCAGACCACGCTTTTCGCATCCATTTTTTTGGGGATGAAATCGAAGAAATCGAAGCTTTTGACCCCTTTAACAACACTATTATAGAAGTATATGGGAATCTCAACATATACCCAGCGAACATGTTTGTTACATCACCTGATATATTGCAGAATGCCATTCATCAAATACAGGAAGATATGGTAAAGCAAGTGGACTATTTCAAGGAAATTGGCAAACCTCTGGAAGCGAAACGTTTAGAAGAACGTACCAGTTTTGATCTTGAAATGATTCGAGAATTGGGCTACTGTTCAGGTATAGAGAATTACTCAAGATATTTAGATGGTCGTAAACCTGGTACTCGCCCATTTTGTTTGCTTGATTACTTTCCAAATGATTATTTAATGGTGGTTGATGAAAGTCATGTTACTATTTCGCAAGTCCATGCCATGTATGGTGGTGACAGGTCTCGAAAAGAAAATTTGGTAGAATACGGATTTCGTTTACCAGCCGCCATGGACAATAGGCCTTTAAAATTTGAAGAGTTCGAAGCGCTCCAAAATCAAGTGATCTTTGTTAGTGCCACACCTGCGGATTATGAATTACAGTTGACCGAAGGGGTATATGTAGAGCAAGTGATTCGGCCAACAGGACTTTTAGACCCAGTCATTGAGGTGCGGCCAAGTTTAAATCAAATTGATGACCTCATTGAAGAAATACAACAGCGCGTAGAAAAAGACGAACGTACCTTGGTAACTACATTGACCAAACGTATGGCTGAGGAACTGGCCAAATATTTGACCCGTATCAATATTCGTTGCCGCTATATTCATAGTGATGTTGATACTTTAGAGCGTGTTGAAATTATGCAAGACCTCCGTAAAGGTGTTTTTGATGTGCTGATAGGAGTAAACTTATTGCGAGAAGGATTGGATCTACCCGAAGTATCATTGGTCGCAATTCTAGATGCGGATAAAGAAGGCTTTTTACGAAGTGCAAGATCCTTGACACAAACCGTAGGAAGGGCAGCAAGAAACTTAAACGGGAAAGCAATTATGTATGCCGATAAGATTACTAAAAGTATGCAGAAAACTATTGATGAAACCGACTACCGAAGAGAGAAACAAATTGCCTATAATCTAGCCCACAATATTACACCAAAAGCATTGAACAAAAGCTTGGATAATGCCCTTTCCAAAAATTCAGTTTCAACCTATCATTTTAAAAAAGAGGAGTTGAGAGCTGCTGAACCGGACATGGATTACCTTACCAAAGAACAGATAGAAAAGTTGATTCAAAACAAACGCAAAAACATGGAAAAAGCGGCGAAAGAATTAGACTTTATTCAAGCTGCAAAATTACGTGACGAAATTAAAATTTTACAAAAACAGCGATAATTCAAAAAAAAGCTATCTTTTTTTGAAAATATTGATATTGTACTTTTATTGAAGTTTTACTTTATATATTAATTTTAAAAAACTGATTATAAATTAGATATGTTCAATTTTTAGACATGTCTAAAAATTAAAAAATAACCTTTTTACACCAATTTATATAAATTCAAAAATCTATTCAGAGTTTTACGTAATGTACTTGACAATATCAATTCGTATTAAAAAGCGTTTTGATTCTTCAACCAAGACGCTTCTCAACTAACCAACTAAACCAACCTATATGAATGTTCGAACCATCGAACAATTCACGATATTTTCATACGCATTTAAGACAAGGAAATTGTTTTTTTAGGCTTTGGTAATGCCTCTTCTTTTTTAGGTAAAACAAATCTCAAAATCCCATTTTCGTAGTCCGCTTTTATAGCTTCAGTATCAATAGATTTTGCCATAGTAAACGACCTTTTAAAACAAGCTTTTGAAAACTCTCTTCTTCTAAATTGATCCTCTTTTTTCGCTTCATCTTTTTTTACATCTGAAGAGATTGTTAAGACATTATTATCTACTTCAATTACAAGCTCTTCTTTTTTTATCCCGGGAACGGAAAGCTCTAATTCAAAACCAGTTTCGGTCTCTATAATATTCACAGGCGGAATATGATTTGTTTGATTCTCAATGCCACCAAACCAGTCAGGTTTGAAAATTTCATTCATTAATTCAGGAAATGCCAGATTGTTTCTTTTTACTATACTCATGATATTTTTTATTTACTGTTTAACTTTAAATTTTTCTGCTGATAAGCAGTTTCAGTCTTCTAAAGTCAAAAGATATACCAAGAGCATATTAATGCCATTTTGACATAAAATAAAGCAATATTAATGCCAAAATGACATTTTATTCAAAAAAGAGTATTAAAATCGTGAAATATAGGTTATAAAATCACTTGGCTTGAATTGTTAATTATAATGTGCTTAGAAAAGATTAATCAACAGGTTAGGTGGTACAATATTGTCTGGGTATCGTATGAAAAATTGCTAAATGGTTAGTAAATATACTAGCTGTGCATAATTTGTAATACCTTGCAAAAAATAGTAGAACACCTATGACCAATAATGATATTTTCAAGAAACTAAGAGTAGCTTTAATGCTTAGGGATGACGAAATCGTAGAAATTTTAAAGCTGGTCGATTTTAAAATATCAAAAAGTGAACTAGGTGCTTTTTTTAGAAAAGAAGACCACCCAAATTATATGGAGTGTAAAGATCAAATACTTAGAAACTTTCTAAATGGATTGGTATTGCACTTAAGAGGAACCAAAGAAAACCCAAAAAACCCAGGTGAAGTACTCTCAAAAAAAACAGCCGCCACTAAAAGTGAAAAGCCTAAACCCGTTTACAAAGCGATTCAACGCAAAAAAATGGATAACGACATTAGTCAAGTAAAATATAAGAACAAAAAAAAGTCCTGAATTGCTTCAGGACTTTAAATGTTTTAATGAACTTTTATGCATCTATACGAACTGATACTGTATAGTTTTTTCCAGCTTCAAAATTATCTAAAACTACTTCTTTATAGTTTAGCTTGGCCGTAATAAAAGATTTCAACCTTTCCTCATCCGTATCTACTGATAATACAACAATTTCTTTATCATTGTTTAACGTAAATAAAACTTGGGCTTGAGCCCCATCATAGGTAGCCCCAAAGCTATTTATTTTTAAAAGTTGGCTTATTTGGGCTGATAAGGTTTTGGAAGGTTTAACTTCTTTTTTCGAATCGTTTGCAAAAATGTTTCCTGCGGTTAGTAACATTGCAGCTACTAATACTACACTTAATTTTCTCATGACTTGATTGTTTTTAAAATCCTGTTCGATCCTGCCTACCAGGATTATCGAAATGTTTTCAGGATTATGATTATTAATTAATTGATGAACTACTAAAAAGACGCCTCAGAATAGAGAATGTTACACCCAACAATTAGTTTTAACATTTTTTGTGACTAATCAGTGTATTTAAATTGTTGAAAATCAGTGATTTTAAACATTTAACAATCAACATATTAAAATCAAAAAAACACTTTACAAAAAAAGGACCGTGTTTACACACGATCCTTTTATAGTCAAATTGGTATTATATATAATATTGCTGCTAACCTGAGTTCGATTAATAGTGATTTCTCAGAAGCCGTATAAATAGTAAGATTTGGAGGATAAAAACGTAGTACTAACGGGTTAATTCAAGGCTTTTATCGTTAAAAAATTGCTATTTGGACGGCTTATAAGGGAGTTAGGTTTTGAATTGATTGTAATTAATTTACTGATTGTGAGATTGATAGTAATCGAGCTCAGGTTATTAGTTTAAAACAGCCTTTACCTTATCAGCAGCTTCTTGAAACTGAACAGCTGAATGAACAGCTAAACCTGAGTTATCCAAAATATCTTTAGCTAATTCTGCATTTGTACCTTGCAGACGAACAATAATAGGAACTTTAATAGCATCTCCCATATTTTTATAAGCTTCTACAATACCATTAGCTACACGATCACAACGCACAATACCTCCGAAAATATTAACAAGAATAGCCTTTACACCATCGTCTTTTAAGATAATGCGGAAAGCTTGTTCTACCCTTTTCGCATCAGCAGTACCACCAACATCTAAAAAGTTAGCGGGTTCACCACCAGCCATTTTAATTAAATCCATAGTTGCCATAGCGAGGCCTGCTCCATTTACCATACAACCAACATTACCATCTAAATCAACATAGTTAAGACCTAGAGCGGCTGCCTCAACCTCAATGGCATTCTCTTCACGCAAATCACGCATTTCAGCATATTGTTTTCTACGAAAAAGTGCATTATCATCAATAGAAACTTTGGCATCAACTGCCATAATCTTATCATCGGAAGTCTTCAATACCGGATTTATTTCAAACATACTTGAGTCACTCTCAACATATGCTTTGTACAATAAAGTGACAAATTTTGTCATTTCTTTAAATGCGGTACCCGAAAGCCCTAAATTGAAAGCTATTTTACGAGCTTGAAATGGAATCAAACCTATACCTGGATCAATTTCTTCGGTAAAAATTAAATGAGGCGTACTTTCAGCAACCTCTTCAATATCCATTCCACCTTCGGTAGAATACATAATCATGTTTTTTCCTGAACCCCTATTCAATAAAACGGACATATAGAATTCACTGGTCTCACTATCTCCTGGGTAGTATACATCTTCAGTTACTAGCACCTGATGTACTTTTTTACCTTCAGCCGAAGTTTGCGGAGTTATCAAATTCATGCCAATAATTTGTCCTGCAATTTCTTCGACCTCTTTTAGGTTTTTGGCCAATTTGACCCCACCACCTTTGCCTCTACCTCCTGCATGAACCTGTGCTTTTATAACATGCCAGCCTGTTCCGGTCTCTTCGGTCAATTTTTTTGCAGCTTCTACCGCTTCATTTGCATTCTGCGCTACAATACCACGCTGAATTCGCACGCCAAAACTGGCCAATATTTCTTTTCCTTGGTATTCGTGAAGATTCATATATTAAGATATATTTAGGTTCGGGTGCAAAAATAAGAAACGAATCCGATTTACACTAAAATAAAAGTGCTTCGTAATGAATACGGATTACTTTACAGAGAGAAGTCTTCAAAATCCAACGGGTCAAAATTCTTGAAATTCCCATTCAGCTTTATTATCTGTTTTGTTCTATTTATTTCTTTTAAAACAGCAATAGTAGCAGTCAAATGGTTTTTAATATATGTATAACGTTCACTTTCTCTAGACATTTGTAACAACTCATATTCTTGCTCGAATGATAGGCCTATTTTGTGAATTAAAAGATAACTATTGAATTTTTCTACAGGAATTGAATTAAAAGGTACATCCATAAGGTAATACAGCTCTGCAACCTTATCTAGTGCTTCTTTTTTATCTGTATCATTAACATCGTTCACGTTTTCAATAAATTGAACTACACCTCCAGCATACAGTTTGTCCTCCATCTGATTATCAAAAGTCAATACTCTAAAAACCTGACGGGCAACACAACTGACATCCATCTCGCCACCCTCGTATGAATTCACTATCTCTACTAACTGAACTTCAGTACCGTATTGAATTGAACCATTTATGTATATTGGAATACCAAAAGTAACCGCCTCGTTTCTACAATCATGAATCAATTGCTTATACCGTTCTTCAAAAATATGAAGCGGTACTGTTTCACCTGGAAAGAAAATAGATTGTAACGGAAACATAGGTAATCTCATAAAGCCAATTTTATCTAAAAATACAATTCAGAATGCTGATCTACAAATTAACCCGCATTATTCATGAATCTTCTATTCCAAAGCCAAACTACCTGCTATAATTGAAAATGCTCGAAATTTGTTCAGCTCAAAATTGAGCTACAATTCTTTCACTAAAAAATCCCTGCGCTTCCCAATTCTATTGATATTTTGACTTTTCATAACGAAAACCCATGAATAATGCGGGTTAAATAATTGACAACCAAATCAGTTTGAATAAAAGTGCTGAATAATTTGGATTCCAAATATTGATTTTGGATCTTTCGATTATCGACATCTGCGAAGGTGGCCTACACTATTTATTAAACCGTTTTACTAGGGGCAAACCTTTTCATGAAACTATCAACCTGAGTTCTACTAATAGTGATTTCTCCAAATCTTACTGTTTAGACGGCTTATCTGGGAATTAGGTTTTGAATTGATTGTAATTTACTGACTGTGGGATTGATAGTAATCAAACTCCGGTTCTTAGAATCGCTATTAGGTATCCTATATCGTAATGGTTGCCATACTTATTCTCTCGCTAATACAAATTTTAAATCAAAATGAAAGTGCAACTTTTATCGCATTAATATCTATTGTCTTTATTATATTCATTGGCGCTTAGCTTAGAAATTAAAAGAATAAAAATCAATAATTTCTGTTTAATTTCTTACTATTATAGTGATTTTTTAATAAGTAGTTTTGTATTCACCCTACCCTCTACCCCGGGTGCACGACAAATTTCCCTTTTCTGTTTAAAAGAAAATCATTTTACCGGATTGCCCCCCCCTGGGGGGCGAAGTGAATTCGGGGCAGGC
>QILY01000119.1 GCA_003232155.1 Maribacter sp. | reverse complement strand
TTTCCGTTATATGAAAATTGGATAAAATATCTCAAAGGGATGTGTTAGTTTTGTAGTTGGCAAAGATAGCTAAAATGATTTGGCAGTCGCAGTTGGCAGTTTTCATTATCTTTAAATCCGCAAGAGTGTTCGTTACGAAAAGACAAAATGTATGTTAGTATTGGCGTAGCGCAGAAAAAAGTAACGCAGACATATCACTTGTTATGGTGAGTAAGTTTTTACGAGCATTCTCAATAATGACGTACAGTTTGGTTTTGCAGTAGAATACTTTTGCGGATTTAAGGATTATAGAAAATAAATTTCTGATTTTTTTAAAAAAAATGACTAAAATCCTTCTTTTATCTGATACGCACTCACATATTGACAACGCTATCTTAAAGTATGCCCGTCAAGCGGATGAAATATGGCATGCAGGGGATATTGGCAATCTAGATGTGACGGATACCTTGGCAAAACTAAAACCCGTTCGTGCAGTATTCGGAAATATTGACGACCATGTGATTCAAAAAGAGTTTCCTGAAAAAAATCGTTTTATATGTGAAGGGGTTGATGTTCTAATGACACATATTGGTGGTTATCCGCCAAAATACAATGCACTGACACGAGAAGAGATCAAAACTAATCCACCAAAACTTTTCATCTCTGGACATTCTCATATTTTAAAGGTAATGTGGGATAAGCCTTTAGGCGTTTTACATATGAATCCTGGTGCTTGTGGCAAGCATGGTTTTCATCAAATACGCACAATGCTACGTTTTGTAATCGATGGCGAAGACATTAAGAATTTAGAGGTTATAGAACTAGGAAAGCGTTAAGGGCATCTCTAAGAAATCGTGTAAGCATACTAAATCTTTACGTCTAAACAAAAAACAATCTATACACCATATCATGAAAAAACAATATTCTATAGTGCTATTTGCACTAGGCACTTTATTCGTAGTATCATCTTGCGGCGAAAAAACCAAAAAGACAGAAATGTCAGAAGAAACGACTACTGAAGTTATGGCAAAAGAGCCTGTTTACAGTACTGATGACCCTCAATCAATTCTCGCGGCTATTGAGTATGCCCAAGGAGGTTGGGGTAATCTTTGGAACAAAAAAGATGTACAATACACCTATGATTACCGCTATCCAGATGGTAAAGCAGACATATCAACTGAGCGTTATATTTTTAATACCGAAGCTTCTTTCGGAAACTATACGCAGCATGATATTAATGCAATGCCAGGAACTAAAGGAGATGTAATGCAATATTTTGATGGAACCAGCACCATGGCTATGTTAGGTGATAAGAAAGTAGAAGATCCGCAAGCCATTGGCGGAAGTGAATTTTTGAGAAGAGCCAATTACTTTTGGTTTGTAATGCCGTACAAGTTGAACGATAAGGGTACAATTTTAAAGTATATGGGACAAGAAGACCATAATGGGACTTCATACGATAAAATAGAAGTTACTTATGATCCAGCTATTACAGGAAAAGAGCAAAACGATATTTACATTCTTTATGTAAACCCTTCAACAAAAATGATAGATCGATTCTTCTTTTCATTACCTGTTTTGGGTATAAATGCTCCAGTAATAGTGGCCAACTATAAATATGAAGATATTGACGGACAAAAAGTGGCTACCAAACGTACTTACTTTATGCCTAATGAAAAAGGAGAATACGGTGAAACACCTAATATTGTTCAGACGCTTAGCAATGTAAAATTCAATAACGGATTTACGGCCGAGAACATTACAAAAATGTAAAATTCTAATTATATAGAATTATAAAGGGAAGCTAATTAGCTTCCCTTTTCTATACTACCAATAGTTGTGATTATAACCCGAATTATACATTAGAATTTCGTTATGAGGTTCTAATGCATAATTCGGGTCTATGCGTTAGCGATTGTAGCGGCATCTTTTTTTGCTATATCAATATGTTCAAAATCAACCTAAAAAATTTGAAGGCAAAAAAAATATAGCGAAAAGCGCGGTCACAAATTGCCTAAAGAATAGATAACAATTATTTTTTTGATATTCATGTCAAACCAAAACATCGGAATCTTTAAAAATTCCTGCCAGAGTTTATCCTGAACGCAGTTGAAGGGCAGGAATGAAAAATAGGTCTTAAAATAAATTCAGGTTGAAAAGATTCCCGCCCCTGTCTACCGACAGATAGGTTCGCGGGAATGACATTAAAAGTGCCTAATTAAAAAAAATCCGGGGAACAACCCCCGGATTTCACGCACTAATACTACTAAGATGTTAGGTTTAACGTAAACGATCAACAGATTTTACGAGATCCTCGTCCTTTTTAATGGCCTTATTGGCTAACACTAAAAAAACGATAGAAATAATAGGAATCAGCATCCCAATACCCTTCTCAGAAACCAAAGTTTCTCCGGATAAGTTTAGCGACCGGTAAACGAAAAATCCTAGTAAAAAAAGATTTAATATCATGTTCAGTCTGTTCACCACAAACTGATTTTTTCTATTTTTAAATAATACAATAGCAATAATCGCCAATGCAGCCGACACATAAAACGTAACAGATAGCATTATATCGCTACTGGTAAATATTTCATTACCTTGAGCATCGATCCAAAGAGGTAACCCTATAGGCAAAAGACCCGCCATTAAAGCTACTATACACATATAAATGGTCTGTATTCTCTGAATCATTGTATTTTAAACGATTTGAAGTGCAAAAATACGTGTCTTTTTAAAAAATATCAGTGCATTAATGAAAATAATTTGTAATATTGTCACGTTAATGAATTGCAACACTTACCAAATAGGGAAATCTTTCCCACTAATAACAATCTAGTAACAACAACACTTCTTGTTTATTTTTCTAAAGACGTATAATATATACCATACTTAATGTTTGAGATTTCAGATTTAAAATCAAAAAGGCTACCTGAGCTTCAGGAAATTGCCAAGGGATTAAATGTACCCAAGTACAAAACCCAAAAAAAAATAGATTTAGTATACCAAATCTTAGATGTGCAAGCAGCCAATCCGAAAGCAGCTGCCGAGGTAGCCGTTCCTAAAACAGAGAAAACAAAGCCGAAGCCAAGACCAAGACCCCTCAAAAGAGTAGAAAAAGAAGCTGCTTCAGATGCTCCTAAAACTACAGAAGCTGAGACAACCGAAAGCAATGCCCCTAAAGCGGAAACAGTAGAAAAACCTACTCTTCCTAGACCGCGTCCGCGTCCGCAACAAAATACTGGAGCACCCATAAAAAAGGAAGCACAAAAAAATACGCCCCAACATAAGAATCAAAATAACCAACACAATAAAAAACCACAGCATCAGAAAAATGGAGGTGGTTACGATAAGAGCAACTTTGATAAAGACCTAAAAAACAGGTATAAAGAACCCGAATTTGAATTTGACAGTATTATTGAAAGTGAGGGTGTACTTGACATTATGCAAGATGGTTATGGTTTCTTGCGCTCATCAGATTACAATTATTTATCCTCTCCTGATGATATATATGTATCGCAATCGCAAATACGGTTATTTGGTTTAAAAACCGGAGATACTGTACTGGGTAATGTAAGACCGCCAAAAGAGGGCGAAAAATATTTTCCGCTTATCAAAGTAAATAAAATCAATGGTATAGATCCCCAAATTGTAAGAGACCGTGTCTCTTTTGAGCATTTAACACCATTATTTCCTCAAGAAAAATTCAATTTGGCCGAACGCCAAAGCACAATATCAACTCGTATTATTGATTTGTTCTCCCCTATCGGGAAAGGACAAAGGGGCATGATCGTTTCGCAACCCAAAACGGGTAAGACCATGTTGTTAAAAGATATTGCCAATGGTATTGCTGCCAATCACCCTGAGGTATATCAAATTATCTTATTGATTGATGAAAGACCAGAAGAAGTTACTGATATGCAACGTAATGTACGTGGTGAAGTGGTAGCCTCTACTTTTGATAAAGAAGCCACAGAACATGTACGTGTAGCCAATATTGTTTTAGAAAAAGCAAAACGCTTGGTAGAATGTGGTCATGATGTAGTTATTCTTTTAGATTCCATTACAAGATTGGCAAGAGCCTATAATACGGTACAACCCGCTTCTGGTAAAATATTGAGTGGTGGTGTTGATGCAAACGCACTGCACAAGCCTAAACGTTTCTTTGGTGCTGCACGTAATATTGAAGGTGGTGGATCACTTTCTATCATTGCAACGGCACTTACGGAAACTGGTTCTAAAATGGACGAGGTTATTTTTGAAGAATTCAAAGGTACTGGTAATATGGAGCTTCAGTTAGATCGTAAAATATCGAACCGAAGAATTTTCCCTGCTATTGACCTAACTTCTTCAAGTACCAGAAGAGACGATTTGTTGTTAGACAAAGATACCATACAACGTATGTGGATCATGCGCAAGTACCTTGCCGATATGAACCCTGTTGAGGCCATGGAATTTATTGAGCAACGTTTTAAACAAACTAAAAACAACGAGGAGTTTTTGATGACGATGAATCAATAATTATAACTAGCGCGGAAAAATCAATACAAAAACCCCAAATTCTAAGGTTCAACATCTTGGAATTTGTGATTTCTTATATTTAAATATAGTTTTACCACAAATTTTTACAGTAAGACTATCAGAATCAGCATATTTTGAAATATCTTTAAGTGTGTAAAAAGAGATTACTCCCCCAACTTTTTACCCATAGTTGAACTAAGTACTAATAACCTAAAAACTTATGCCATGAAAAACGCTAGAAAAACATTGTTCCCATTTATCTGTATTTTACTTATTACATTCTGTTTTACCAACTGTGTAGAAAAAACAGAAAAAGAAAATACTCCTGAAGTTATTGCTCCCGTACAAATAGTTGAAGTTGACAAAGCAAAAACTATGTATGATACCTATGGAAAACGCAGAGTACCCTTAATACAACGTTATGAAGATTCTATAAATCGGAGTAAGGGTTATGATAAGATGAAACAGCAGCAAATGCAGCAAAATCTGAAGGATGGCGAGACACAAATTCCGGAACCTTTTGATGTAGCGAGATATGTACATTATGATTACAAAACCATAAAACAGTATATGGCGTATATTGAACAAGAAGCAAAAGCTGCCAATGTTGAAATATCAACGCTACGTATTTATTTTTCAAATTACCCCGACCAAACGTTCTTTCCGAAGAGCAAAGATTCAATAATACACCCAAGACAAAGTTCTGTAATGTTTTCTCCAACAATAAAAAAAGGAGATCGTGATTATCTTTTTTATATTGACGATTCTATACGGGAAGAAGCTAAAGCAGTATTGCTCAATGATGGGTTTGGTCCAACAAAATCCAATGAAATGGGAGGCATCAGTACAAAAGGTGAGAAATCACACGCTTCTATGTTGCCTAGCTTAGTTAAACCAAAACCCAATACTGTAATTCAAGGAGGCATAAGTTTAACTATGAATAGAGGTACTGGAACTCCCCCTCCATATCACTAGTAGCCTATCAAACTAATAAATCTAAATTCACAATATTAGTGATTGAGTTTTTGAAGAATAATTATTTTATCCCTATTTATGGGATTGCGCTTATTATAGCTATATTTCGTTATCGCTTGTATTATGAAAGCGTATTGAAGTATTTCCCTATATTAATTGCATATGCTCTTTTATCTGAAATATTGGGGTATTTCATTTTAAATTTTGAAAATTTTCAAATTATTTACTCTAATAAATATTATTACTCGAACAGTTTTATATTCAATATTTATGATGTAGTTTTCTTCTTATACTTCTACTTTTTATATTGGAGAATACTAACCAATTCAAAATATAAAGACATAATTAAATACGGCGTAATCCTATATTTAATATCAACCATTATTAATCCATTTTTTCAAAACGTTTTTATTTTTCCACAGATTTATGCCTCAACAGTTGGTTCATCAGTCCTTATCATTAGTATTCTTTTTTATTTTAATCAGATTAAACAGCACAAGGAAAACAAAAATAATCTATTGGTATGGTTAAGTATTGGACTGCTAATTTTTAATTTATTCTTTCCGATTGTTATGCTTACTGGTCGATATAATTATGATTTCTATCAGAAATTCTATTTTCGACAAATACATTATTTTCTAATAGCCACCATGTACACCTGCTTTATAATTGGTTTTATAAAAATGAAGCGGATGAAACCTATACGGAAAGAAAACTAAGTATAATTTGTTTTAAAACATATTTTAAGCACTAACTTTAAATTTAACACAAAACCCACAATTGCGTATATGCTATGTAGGTACAGGGTTATTTTATCTTTCCTTTAATTCAAATTTCGATATTCACTTGGACTCATTCCTATTTTAGCCTTAAACAATTTACTAAAATGATTAGGGTATTCAAATCCTAAGTCATAGGCTACTTCGCTAATGGATGAATTAGTAGTTAAAAGAATATTTTTTGCTTTCTCAACCAGTTTAACCCGCATTATTCACGGATATTCTATTCCAAAACCAAACTACCTGCTATAATTGAAAACCTATCTTGCCTTAAGGCAGGTGCTCGAAATTTGTTCAGCTTAAAATTGGGCTACAATTCTTTCTCTAAAAAGCCTCTGTGCTACCCAATTAGCTCACGATTTTTTATTTTTTTAAAAGGAGTTCGTGAACCACTTCGTTAGGTTTCTATTGGTACTTTGGCTTTTCATAACGAAAACCCGTGAATAATGCGGGTTAAGGTGAATGGGTTCTTTAGCACTCTTACCTGTTTCGTTTTTTAGTAAGTTACTCAAGTAATGCCCTGACATAATAAGGGCTTCTCCACATTGGTTGATGGGAAGGAATACCTATTTGATTAATAATGCTACAAATTTGTTTCATTAAAAACACCTCTTAGATATAAATAGCTGGAGCTTAGATATATCTCGCAGTTTTGTTATTATGAGCATTTTACATTGTACTTAACGCGGCGCTATATGCAATCTAGATCGCGGAATTTTATTCCCTATACCGTAAAAACCGAAAAAGGTTTTCACTTTTTTTCCATAAAATTCCGCGGACTAACATAGCACTGTGTTAGCAAACATTTGAGAGCGTCCCGTAACATTTTAATGTTTCAAGCGTCATCCTTTTTTATCCAATTCCATTAAATATGAAAAAGAAGGTATTTAAAATTTTTAAAATCTTTTTAGCAATTTTACTTCTATTACTACTAATTATAATATCAGCTGTTTTATGGCCAATGCCCAAATTAGAACCTCCACAAAAGCATAATGCGATTTTTATAAAATCTGCGAATATCATTGACATAAAATCAGGAATCATTTTAGAAAATCGAGATATTTTAATAAAAAATAATATCATTAGTGCTATAGACACCTCTGGTATTCTGCAACCCAATATAACAGCCTTAATAATTGATGGTTCTGAGAAATATATAATACCAGGTCTCTGGGATATGCACACGCATTCAAATCAACATTCTGAATGGCTTCATCATCCACTTTATATTGCTAATGGCATCACAGGAGTAAGAGATATGTCTGGACAATTAAATGCAAGAGACAGTTATTGGGTTGGTAGTAAAGAACGTTTACATTGGAATAAAGAATTAAGTAATAATACTAGGGTAACTCCAAGATATGTGCTACAAAGTAGTTACCAAATTGATGGAGCTTCTTCTGTTCCTAAAGGTTTTCCGGAATTTTTCAAACTTCAGAAAAATGACGACATTGATTCTCTTTTAAGTTTTTACAAAAATGAAAATGTTGATTTCATCAAAGTATATCAACAGATATTACCAAAATCATATAAAAAACTTGCATTACAAGCACCAAAATATGGAATGCATCTTGCAGGTCATAAACCAATATTTGTCAGTCTTGAAGATGCAATAATACTTGGACAGAGAAGTTTTGAACACGGTCGTGTTTTTATGTATGAATCATTTCCGAAAGCAGATAGTTTAAGAAATTCAAGCAATTGGAGAAATTTCTTTTCAAAATCAAAAAAATCAATGGTCAAAGATTTTAATCCAGAAATAGCAACTAAATTAATGCTGTTAATGAAGCAAAATAATACGTATTGGACTCCGACTCTTCAAACGCTTAAATTTGAGGCATTTGCTCATAAATCAAATTTTCTAGATAATCCAAATTTAAAATATATTACTTCAGCAAGAAAAA
>QILY01000074.1 GCA_003232155.1 Maribacter sp. | reverse complement strand
TGGGCTTCTACATTATCTAAAATTCCATCATTGTCACTATCGATATCTCTAAAATCGGGACGGGTATCACCATCAGTATCTTCAGGGGTAAGACCTTCTCCTGTACCTGGATAGTTTTCGTAATGGTCGTAATGGTCATCAAGTCCATTGCCATCAATATCAATTCCACATGGTGCTTGGAAATCATAAGAGTTTTGGGCTTCTACATTATCTAAAATCCCATCATTGTCTGAATCTATATCCAAATAATCAGGATAACCATCCATATCTGTATCTATCGGAGTAATACCATTACAACTACCTGGTGTGTCCTCATATGCATCATCTAATCCATTACCATCAATATCATATCCACTTGGAGCTATGAAATCACTAGTAGTCTGAGCTTCTACATTATCTAAAATTCCATCATTGTCAGAATCTATATCTAAAGAATTTGGAATATAATCATTATCAAAATCTCCATTTCCTTCAACTATATCTAAAATACCATCCCCATCATCATCCATATCTAGGTAATCTGGCGTACCATCCCCATCGGTATCAATGTAAATAGGATTTTCAGAGAGATTGTGAGGAATTTCTTCAAAAGAAGAAATTAATATAAATACTAAAAAAACAAGAATCAGCTTTACGCTATAAATTGATTTCTTCTTAACTTTTGATAAAGTAAAAATTTCCATATATAATGATAGTTTTATTATTAAACTAATCACCATGGCAAAAGACTATTTCGTGAGGTAAGATGTTTGGGATAACCTTAACTATATGCTACGCAATATATATCTTATAATTTAATCATGAAACAGTTTTAAAAGCTAATACTATTAAAAACCCTTCAAAAACGAGTTTATTCGACAAAGCGCAAAATTCTTGCTTATTAAAACTTATTTAGATACGGGTAATTAGAATAAAAAGATTATTTGAAATTTTCAAAATCGTTCAAAGTCATTAATAAATCGGTCAATTACAGGGGAAAACTAATCAAAAAAATCCATGCAGTATGGGTGTAATACTTTAATATTAGAATTATAGCCCAACAAAATAATTTTAAGATGGCTATAATATTTACCCTATTTTTGTCCAAATTTTTTAAATGGGTTTTACAGAGGAAATTGCACGAAGAAGAACGTTTGGAATCATATCCCACCCCGATGCTGGGAAGACTACACTTACAGAAAAATTACTCTTATTCGGTGGCGCAATTCAAGAGGCTGGTGCGGTAAAAAATAATAAAATAAAGAAAACTGCCACTAGTGATTTCATGGAAATTGAAAGACAGCGTGGTATATCTGTAGCCACTTCCGTACTTGCTTTTATATACAAGGATAAAAAAATAAATATTCTTGACACCCCGGGGCATAGAGATTTTGCAGAAGATACTTTTAGAACTTTAACCGCAGTAGATAGTGTTATTGTTGTCATTGATGTAGCGAAAGGTGTTGAGGAGCAGACTGAAAAATTAGTAGAGGTCTGTAGGATGAGAAATATACCTATTATCGTCTTTATCAATAAATTAGATAGAGAAGGAAAAGATGCTTTTGACCTTTTAGATGATCTAGAGCAAAAATTAGGACTTTCTGTTACTCCATTGAGTTTTCCTATTGGTATGGGTTATGATTTCAAAGGAATTTACAATATCTATGAGAAGAACATCAATCTTTTTAGCGGAAATAAAAAAAAAAATATTGAAGAAACTATAGCTTTTGATGATATTGAAAGCCAAGAATTAGAGAATATTATAGGCAATAATGCTGCTGAAACCTTAAGAAGTGATTTAGAACTTGTGACTGGTGTGTATCCTGAATTTGACAAAACAAGTTATTTAGAAGGCACTCAACACCCTGTCTTCTTTGGTTCTGCACTTAACAATTTTGGAGTACGTGAGTTATTGGATTGCTTTATAGAAATAGCACCACCTCCAAGACCTAAAATGGCAGAAGAACGCCTTGTAGATTCCGCAGAAAAAGATTTGACAGGATTTGTATTTAAAATACATGCAAATATGGATCCGAAGCATCGTGATAGATTGGCTTTTGTAAAGATTGTTTCTGGCACTTTTGAACGGAATAAGCCTTATTTACATGTAAGACAAGGGAAGAAATTAAAATTTTCAAGTCCGAATGCTTTTTTTGCAGAAAAGAAGGAGATTGTTGATATATCATATCCTGGAGATATTGTTGGTCTTCATGATACAGGCAACTTTAAAATTGGTGACACCCTTACAGAGGGAGAGCTGTTAAATTATAGAGGAATACCTAGTTTTTCACCTGAGCATTTTAGATATATCAATAATGCAGATCCTATGAAATCTAAACAACTTTATAAGGGCATTGACCAATTAATGGATGAAGGTGTTGCTCAATTATTCACTTTAGAATTGAATGGCAGAAAAGTTATTGGTACGGTTGGAGCGCTTCAATTTGAAGTTATACAATACCGACTAGAACATGAATATGGTGCCAAATGCTCTTATGAAAACCTCCCTGTTTACAAAGCCTGTTGGGTTGAACCTGAAGATGTTAAAAATAACGAATTTATAGAATTTAAAAGAGTAAAACAGAAGTTCTTGGCACAAGACAAAAGAGGTCAATTAGTGTTTTTGGCAGATTCACAATTTTCACTACAAATGACCCAACAAAAATACCCATCAGTGAAATTACATTTTGTTTCTGAGTTTGACTAACCCGCATTATTCACGGATATTCTATTCCAAAGCCAAACTACCGGCTATAATTGAAAACCTGCCTTTGCCGGTATGTGCTCTAATTTTTTTTCTCAAAATTGAGCAACAATTCTTTCAGCAAAAAAATTCTGCGCTTTCCAAATTACTGATTACTAAAAAAATAGAACCGTTTGCATGTTGCAAACGGTTCTATTTTTTTTACGCTTCTCCAGTCGGACCAAAATTAAGTGGTATAGGAGGTTGTTCATAATCTTTAATAGTACCATGTGCTTTTTCAAAACGATGCACATTGTCATTCAAAGCTTTTAGAAACTTTTTAGCATGTTGCGGTGTAAGCACTATTCTGCTCTTTACCTTCGCTTTTGGCGCTCCGGGCATCATACTTATAAAATCAACTACAAATTCAGAAACTGAATGATTTATAATCGCTAGATTGGAATATATTCCCTCTGCCATTTTTTCATCCAACTCTATATTGATTTGCTTTTGCTTATTTTCTTTATCACTCATAATAGATATAAAAAACAAACCTCGATAATTGTATATCGAAATTCTGGTTTTAAAACCTCATAGCTTCTTTACGCGCCATGATTTCATCATACTCTTCTTTTGAACCAACAATGATGCTCTCATAATCTCGCATTCCTGTTCCTGCAGGTATTCTATGTCCTACAATAACATTCTCTTTTAAGCCTTCCAATGTATCTATCTTACCACTTACAGCGGCTTCATTCAATACTTTAGTAGTCTCTTGGAAAGATGCCGCAGATATAAATGATTTCGTCTGTAACGATGCTCTTGTAATACCTTGAAGTATTGGAGTAGCCGTAGCAGCAACCGCATCTTTTGCAGTAACAAGGTTCTTATCAGAACGCTTTAAGATAGAATTCTCATCTCTAAGTTCACGAGCTGTAATAATTTGACCAGCTTTTAGGTTTTCAGATTCTCCTGTATCTTCAACAACCTTCTTACCATATATTCCATCATTTTCTTTAATGAAATCATCTTTATGAATCAATTGATTCTCTAAGAAGATAGTATTACCTGGGTCTTGAACACGTACTTTACGCATCATTTGCCTTACAACTACTTCAAAATGCTTATCATTAATCTTCACACCCTGTAAACGATATACTTCTTGTACCTCATTAACCAAATATTGCTGAACAGCAGATGGCCCTTTGATTGCAAGAATATCTTCAGGTGTAATAGAACCATCAGATAATGGCATACCAGCACGAACATAATCATTCTCTTGTACTAAGATTTGATTCGAAAGCTTCACCAAGTATTTTTTCACCTCACCTAATTTAGATTCAATGATAATTTCTCGATTACCTCTTTTGATTTTACCAAAAGAAACTACACCATCAATTTCAGAAACAACTGCTGGATTTGATGGATTACGAGCTTCGAACAATTCAGTAACTCTTGGAAGACCTCCTGTAATATCACCTGCTTTAGCTGATTTACGAGGGATTTTTACCAAAATCTTACCTTCTTTAATCTTCTCTCCATTATCTACCATAATATGTGAACCTACAGGAAGGTTGTACGAACGTAACACCTCATCTTTAGAAGTCATAATTAATAAGGTAGGTATCAATTTTTTATTTCTAGATTCAGAAATAACTTTTTCTTGGAAACCGGTTTGCTCATCGATCTCAACCTGGTAAGTAACACCTTGATCAATATTTTCATAAGCGATTTTTCCAGGAAATTCAGAAACAATAACTCCATTGTACGGATCCCAAGAACAGATAACATCCCCTTTGGCAACTTTTGCTCGATCTTTGATGAATATTTGCGACCCGTAAGGAATATTATTTGTACTCAAGGTAATACCTGTATTAGCATCAACAACCTTAAGTTCAGAAGTACGGGAAATTACAATTTCAGTTTTTTTACCTTCATTATTTTCACCTAATACAGTTCTTAAATCTTCAATTTCAGCAACACCTGAGAATTTAACCTCTAGCTTGTTGTCTTCAGAAATGTTACCTGCAATACCACCTACGTGGAAAGTACGTAATGTCAATTGTGTACCTGGTTCTCCAATAGATTGTGCTGCTACAACACCAACCGCTTCACCTCTTTGAACCATTTTGTTGGTTGAAAGGTTTCTTCCATAACATTTAGCACAAATACCTTTTGGCGCTTCGCAAGTAAGCGCTGAACGTACTTCAATTCTATCAATTGGCGATGCTTCGATTTTCTTCACATCAGATTCCATAATTTCCTGATCAGCAGAAAGCAACAACTCTTCATTCAAAGGACTGTAAACATCGTGTAAAGAAACACGACCTAAAATTCGTTCGCCCAAAGATTCAACGATTTCTTCGTTTTTCTTTAATGGTCGTACCTCAACTCCCCTTAAGGTTTCGCAATCTTCTATATTAATAATTACATCTTGGGATACATCTACTAAACGACGTGTTAAGTAACCAGCATCAGCCGTTTTCAAGGCAGTATCTGCAAGTCCCTTACGAGCACCGTGCGTTGATATAAAGTATTCTAAGATAGATAGTCCTTCCTTAAAGTTAGAAAGAATTGGGTTTTCAATAATCTCACCACCTCCTGCTGTAGATTTTTTAGGCTTAGCCATTAATCCACGCATACCGGTCAACTGACGAATTTGTTCTTTAGAGCCCCTTGCTCCAGAATCAAGCATCATATACACAGAGTTGAAACCTTGTTGATCTTCTCGAATACGCTTCATGGCCAACTCGGTCAACATAGCATTGGTTGATGTCCAAACATCAATTACCTGATTGTATCTTTCATTGTTGGTAATAAGACCCATGTTATAATTAGCCCTAATAGCATCAACCTGACCATTTGCGTCAGCAATCATTTCATGCTTCTCTGGTGGAATAATAATATCACCTAAACTAAAGGATAATCCACCTTTAAAGGCAAATTCATAACCCATAGTTTTGATCTTATCTAAGAAATCTGCAGTTGTAGGAACATCAGTAACCGCTAATATTCCACCAATAATATCACGTAACGACTTTTTATTCAAGACGTCATTGATATATCCTGCAGCTTCTGGCACTTCGGTATTAAACAAAACCCTACCTACAGTTGTTGATATAACTTTATACACCAACTCTCCTTCTTCATTAAAGTCTTTAGCCCTAACTTTTATACCTGCATTAAGATTTACCATTCCCTCATTGAGGGCTATAATTACTTCTTCAGCAGAATAGAAAGTTAAGCCTTCACCTTTTACAGGCACCTCAGGGGTAGATTTTCTTTCTTTGGTCATATAATATAGGCCCAATACCATATCTTGTGAAGGTACAGTAATAGGTGAACCGTTTGCAGGGTTCAATATATTATGGGAAGCTAACATTAATAACTGCGCTTCTAATATTGCTTCTGGACCTAATGGAAGGTGAACCGCCATTTGATCCCCATCAAAATCTGCATTAAATGCAGTACAAACTAATGGATGTAAACGAATCGCTTTTCCTTCAATAAGCTTAGGTTGGAAAGCTTGAATACCTAAACGGTGTAATGTAGGAGCACGGTTTAATAATACCGGATGCCCTTTCAATACGTTTTCAAGAATATCCCAAACTACAGGTTCTTTTTTGTCTATTATTTTCTTTGCAGATTTAACTGTTTTTACAATTCCTCTTTCAATCAGTTTACGAATTACAAAAGGCTTGTATAATTCAGCAGCCATATCTTTAGGAATACCACATTCAAAAAGCTTTAATTCTGGACCTACAACAATTACTGAACGCGCAGAATAATCAACACGTTTACCCAATAAGTTTTGACGGAAACGACCTTGCTTACCTTTCAATGAATCAGAAAGGGATTTCAATGGTCTATTAGATTCCGTTTTAACAGCTGATGCTTTACGTGTGTTATCGAAAAGTGAATCTACAGCTTCTTGAAGCATACGTTTCTCATTTCTAAGAATAACTTCTGGAGCTTTAATTTCAACCAAACGCTTCAAACGGTTATTACGAATAATAACCCTTCTATATAAATCATTTAAATCAGAAGTCGCAAAACGACCACCGTCCAATGGAACCAATGGACGTAATTCTGGTGGAATAACCGGAACCACCTTCATAATCATCCACTCAGGTCTATTTTCTCTATTTTCTTGAGATTCACGCAATGCTTCAACAACTTGAAGACGTTTTAACGCCTCTGTTTTTCGTTGTTTGGAAGTCTCCGTATTTGCTTTATGTCTTAAGTTATAAGAAAGCTCTTTTAAGTCAATTCTTGCCAAAAGATCGATTAAACACTCAGCACCCATTTTAGCGATAAACTTATTAGGGTCAGTGTCATCTAAATATTGGTTTTCTTGCGGAATTTCCTCTATAATATTCAAGTATTCCTCTTCGGTCAAGAAATCCATTTTATTAACTTCTTCTCCTTCAGGGCCTTTGGCAATACCTGGTTGAATTACTACATAACGTTCGTAGTAAATAATCATGTCCAACTTTTTAGATGGAAGACCAAGTAAATATCCTATTTTATTTGGTAATGATCTGAAATACCAGATATGGGCAACAGGAACAACCAAATTGATATGTCCTACTCTATCTCTACGTACTTTCTTTTCAGTTACTTCAACACCACAGCGATCACATACAATACCACGGTAGCGAATACGCTTGTATTTTCCACAGGCACATTCATAATCCTTAACAGGACCAAAAATACGCTCACAGAAAAGACCATCGCGCTCTGGCTTATGGGTTCTGTAGTTAATAGTTTCAGGTTTTAAAACTTCTCCTCTTGACTCAGCCAAAATTACTTCTGGTGATGCTAATCCGATTGAAATCTTGTTAAACCTTTTTTGCGGTGTATTATCGTTTATTCTTGCCATAATTATATGGTGATAATGATTTAATAGTGTGTTATAAAATAGTGTTCAAAACCTACCTGATTATTCTTCCAATCTAATATCCAAACCTAAACCTTTAAGTTCGTGCATCAATACATTGAATGATTCTGGCAATCCTGGTTCTGGCATGGTCTCTCCTTTAACAATTGATTCGTAAGTTTTTGCCCTACCGATCACGTCATCGGATTTGACCGTCAATATTTCTCTTAATGTTGCCGATGCGCCATAAGCTTCTAGAGCCCAAACTTCCATCTCTCCAAAACGCTGACCACCAAACTGGGCTTTACCTCCCAATGGTTGTTGTGTAATCAATGAGTATGGTCCTATTGAACGGGCATGCATCTTATCATCGACCATGTGACCTAGTTTCAACATATAGATCACACCTACGGTAGCAGGTTGGTCGAAACGCTGTCCTGTTCCTCCATCATATAGATAAGTATGACCAAATCTTGGAATACCAGCTTCATCAGTATACGCATTAATCTGGTCAAGTGTAGCTCCATCAAAAATTGGAGTACCAAACTTCTTGCCTAATTTTAAACCGGCCCAACCAAGAACTGTTTCATAAATTTGACCAATGTTCATACGAGATGGTACACCTAACGGATTCAATACAATATCAACTGGAGTACCGTCTTCTAGGAAAGGCATGTCTTCTTGACGTACGATACGAGAAACAATACCTTTGTTTCCGTGACGACCCGCCATTTTATCACCTACTTTTAGTTTACGTTTTTTTGCAACATAAAC
>QILY01000078.1 GCA_003232155.1 Maribacter sp. | reverse complement strand
ACCACGCCCAACATAAAGATATTGATGTCCGTTTTCCCGAACTTCCAGTTGGTACGGTCGATGGTCAGCTTTACCTTGCCCCGCTGCGGCAATAGGGAGAAGACAAGCTTTGCGATCAGGTCCCCGTTCAGGGCATAATCGGCAATGAACCGCTGGATGCGCCTGAGCGAGGAGCCGGACGAGGCCGTGTGGTCGAAGGCGTTGGCCAGTTTGTCAAAGGTGACCGTCTGTACCTTGCACAGCGAACAAATGAACAGGGACATGAGCTTTACCCTTGCCAAATTCAATTTTCCCTTGAAATGTGTGTTGAGAACTGCTGTCAATTCATTATTTTTAAGGCAAGCATTGGTTTTCTCCATTAGAAAAATATGTGGTAATATCTTTCTAAGATACTGAAAATCAATGCTTTATCCTAATATTTTAACACTTAATCCATTGACTTTCAATAGGTTGTATTTTTGTCATGTACTAAACGAAGGCATACTATATGGTTTATTGCTTAAATAAGCAGTTCCCATTTATGAAAAAAAGAAATTTTATGAAAACTACTTTTCAAATTATTTTTGTAATTTTCTTTATAATAGTATTGTTCGGATGTAAAGAAACCAAGAAAAATGAAAACGCTGAAGTTGTTCAGGAAGCTGTGAAAATGATTGAACCCTATTTTAAACTTTCATTAGCACAATGGTCAATTCATAGAATGATTCGTAAAGATGGTGTTGACCCGTATTCTTTTGCTGAAAAAGCAAAAAACTGGGGTTTTACAGGTTTGGAATACGTAAGTCAGTTGTATGATTCTGAACTGGGTAAATCAAACTATTCTCCAGAAGCTATGACTGCTTTTGTAGAAAAATGTAATGCTGAAGCCAAAAAGCATGGTATGCAGAACGTTTTGATTATGGTTGATCACCAAGGTGATCTTGCTGTTACAGATGATAAAACAAGACAAGAGGCAGTTGAAAACCACTTCAAATGGGTTGATGCTGCTGCTGCTATGGGTTGCCATGCCATACGTGTAAATGTAACAGGTAGTGATGTGCCAGAACAATGGAAAAAAAACTCGGTCGATGGTTTGACTAAACTTTCTATTTATGCTAAGACCAAAAATATAAACGTAATCGTTGAGAACCATGGTGGACTTTCTTCAAACGGGGCAATGCTTGCCGAGGTTATAGAAATGGTAAATATGGATAATTGTGGTACCCTGCCTGATTTTGGAAATTTTTGTATTACAAGAAAAGACCCGAAAGATTACGCTGCCGGTTGCGCTGATATGTATGATATATATAAGGGAGTGACTGAGTTGATGCCCCGAGCCAAAGCTGTAAGTGCCAAATCACATGACTTTGATGCTGCCGGAAACGAAACTGAAATTGATTACGCCAAAATGCTTCAAATAGTTAAAGATGCAGGTTATAAAGGATTCATAGGTGTAGAATATGAAGGCAATATATTGGGTGAAGAAGCAGGTATATTAGCTACCAAAGAATTAATACTCAAAGCCGCAAAATAATAAATCAGAAATAAACTCAACTAATACCACCAAACTACGTGAAAGCCTTTTTTAACCAATTGTTCGATTACAATTTTTATTGCAATAAAAGATTAATTGAAGAGTGCAATGCAATAGACAATGTGCCTGAAAAAACAATTAAACTTTTTAGCCATATTCTAAATGCACATCATTTATGGAATGCTAAAATACTAGGTAATAAAGCGAAATATGATGCATTTCAAATTCATGGGATAAAAGATTGGGGAGACATTCATTATGAAAATCAGAGAAGTTCATTTGAAATAACCACAAATGCCGATGATTTTGAAAAGCGTATTGATCATGAAAATGAAGAAGGAAGATTATTTATCACAACGCTTCAAGACATCATGTTTCATATTATTAACCACTCGGCACACCATAGAGGTCAAATAGCTATGAATTTTAGAGATAACAATCTTGAGCCTATTCCGTTAGATTATATCAATTATAAACGTTAATCAAAAACTCAAGACGAGTTCAATATATAGATTGAGAATGGTATTTTATATATTCATATCCTTCGTATAATTACAATTTTAAAATACACATACATTTAGTTCATGCCAAAGAAAATAAGATTAGGAATTTTAGGAGGAGGAGGAAACTCCTTAATAGGTGTTTTACACAGAGTTGCTTCACATATTAATGATAACTATCAAATTATGGGAGCAGTTTTTAACCCTGACTTTGAGCAAAATATTAGTTTTGCCAAAGAAATTGATATGCCCACTAATAGAGTTTATAAAGATTTTGATACGTTTATTGAAGAGGAAATGAAGCTTTCTGAAGATGAACGTATTCAAGTATGTTCTGTTTTAACGCCTAATTTCTTGCATTTTCCTATGGCAAAAAAGCTTTTGGATAACGGCTTTCATGTTATTTGTGAAAAGCCAATGACCACTAGTTTAGAAGAAGCCAAAATTTTAGAGGAAATCCATAAAAAAGCAGGTACTGTTTTTGCTTTGACCCACACCTATACAGGTTACCCAATGGTACGCCAAATGCGTGAGATGATTAAAGCTGGCGCTTTAGGAAAAATACATAAGGTAGATGCCAGATATTATCAAGGTTGGATAAACACTATTATTCATGATAAGGAAAAACGCTCATCAGTTTGGCGATTAGATTCTGAAAAAGCAGGTATCAGTTCATGTATGGGCGATATTGGGGTGCATGCTTTTAACCTTCTTGAATTTACAACAGGTTTAGAGGTGAAATCATTGCTCTGTGATTTTAATTATTTATATGCAGATAATAAGATGGATGTTGACGGTACCGTTCTCATTCGTATGGGCGACCATGTAAAAGGCGTTATTAGAGGAAGCCAAGTGGCAACAGGTGAAGATAACGGATTGGCTATAACTATTTATGGTGAAAAGGCTGCATTTCGCTGGGAGCAAGAACACCCTAACTTTTTGTATATGATGAGCGATACAGAGCCTACCAAAATTTATAAGCCCGGTCATGCCTATAACTCCGATCTATCATTAGCCGGCACAAAATTACCTCCAGGACACCCAGAAGGTATTTTTGATTCAATGGCCAATATATATTTAGGGGTCGCACGAGCCATTCGTGGTGAAAAGCACAATGATGGTGAATTCCCAACTATGAAAGATGGTGTTCGTGGTATGGACTTTATCGAGTCTACTGTTGAGTCACATAAAAATGGAAATACTTGGGTTGAATTAGAGTAAAATTCCAAAAAGTATCTATAGGGCATCTCTAAAATTGAGGTTAAAAAACCTTTTCAAATTCTTGACAAACCACAATCATGCTTTCGCGTGGCACACGACCAAATTCTTCCAACTCTCTGGTGTAATACTCCCAATGTGCTTTTTTCCATTGAGTCAATGACTTATCACCTTCCCCTTCGGTTTTGGCATATTCCTCACCAATACTAAAGAATGGTTTTAATTGAACTTTAGTAGTTTTAACAATACATTCCGCTTTACCATCCCAATCAGTAATTACAGTAAAGTCGCCCATTTTAGGTAATTTTTCTTTTCGATATTGAAGACCTAGCAGAGAATCTGAAGTAGCTTTTTTTATTCCTTTTTTCACCAATTTAGCACACTCATTAGCGTCTTTTTCATTGTCGCAAAAATAAATTGCTTTAGGGGCTTCATGAAAGGCATCTTCTAAATGCTTATCTAAATAATCTCCCCACATGTTTCTTGCTGAAGCGTTGTCCATTTATAGTAAACGTATTAATTTTTGCTAATATTGTTATTTCAGTTTATATACGAAAATTTCCCCGCTTTAAATTGTTCAGGTATATGATTTTCCACTCTAGCGGTAAAAGCCATATAGGTCAATTATGGTTTTAAACAACTTGATGAGGTCACAAATGGCCCATCGGTTGCCCTTATTTGCCATTGACCTGATTTTAGAATTTCTTCTTTTAATTCTTTCCCATAACCTATTATGCCCGTGCCTACAACAATAGCATCATATTGTTCTTCTTGATTCATTTTAAGCTTGATATCGGTTTTTTTAAAGGTATTTCCTATATTTATATATTCACTGGAAAAGGCGTATTTAAGTATAAATCCAAATAAATATAAGTTTAAATTCTTACAAAACATACATTCAATAATTCATAGTAAACAAAATCAATGGGAACAATTAAAGGGCCAGCAGTATTTTTAGCACAATTTGCAGATAGTAAAGCACCATTTAACTCGCTAGATGGCTTGTGTAAATGGGCTTCTGATTTAGGGTATAAAGGTATTCAAATACCTACATGGGAAAGCTTTTTAATTGATTTGGATAAAGCTGCTGAAAGTCAAACATATTGTGATGAACTCAAAGGAAAAATTAATTCTTATGGATTAGAAATAACAGAACTTTCCACACATTTACAAGGACAGTTGGTAGCAGTGCACCCTGCCTATGATATTATGTTTGATGGTTTTGCGCCAGATGCAGTAAAAAACAACCCTAGAGCAAGAACAGAATGGGCTGTAGAAACTGTAAAAAAAGCAGCTACAGCAAGCAGAAAATTAGGTATTACTGCTCACGCTACTTTTTCAGGAGCATTATTATGGCATACTATGTACCCTTGGCCGCAACGTCCTGCAGGATTGGTTGAAATGGGATTTGAAGAATTGGCTAAACGTTGGATGCCTATTTTGAATCATTTTGATGAACAAGGTGTAGATGTATGTTATGAAATTCACCCGGGCGAAGATTTACATGACGGTGTTTCTTTTGAACGCTTTTTAAAAGCTACCAATAACCATAAAAGGGTAAATATGCTTTATGACCCCAGTCATTATGTTTTACAACATCTAGACTATTTAACTTTCATAGATCATTATCATGAGTTCATAAAAGCGTTTCATGTAAAAGATGCTGAGTTTAACCCTACAGGCAAGCAAGGCGTTTATGGCGGATATTCTGATTGGATAGATAGAGCTGGCAGATTTAGATCTTTAGGAGACGGCCAAGTAGATTTTAATGGAATTTTCTCAAAACTTACGCAATATGGATGTGATGTATGGGCAGTAATGGAATGGGAATGCTGTATGAAGAGTCCTGAGCAAGGTGCTCGTGAAGGTGTGTCATTCATTCAAAAACATATTATAGAAGCAACTCAAAAAACTTTTGATGATTTTGCTGGCGGCGAAACAAATAAAGAAGTACTGAAGAAAATATTAGGGCTTTAAACCCGGATTATGCATTTTATAGTCAAATGGGTATCATATAGTAATATAAAAACAAAAGAGTTAAACAGGCTCTCAACAAATATTTAGTTTGAAAGGTTGTAAAATTTTTAATAATTAAGAATACAATGAAAAAATTATACATTATCGTAATTCTATTTTTCATAGTTATGGTTTCATGTAAAATGAAGGTGAAAAAAGAAATTGATTCTGCAGGCGAAAAGGCAAATGATGTAATTGTTAATTCAGAATATTCAGAAATAGAACCTACGAAGCCAGAAGAAACCGAATTTTATGAACCTGTTGTGCCTGTTGTTGGCCCTGCTACTAACGGAAAAATACCTAGTGATGCCATAATTCTTTTTGATGGAAGTAATTTAGATGGATGGATATCTGCCAAAGATAGCACAGCTGCCAAATGGCATTTGAATCCGAACGGAAGCATGACCGTGAATGATAAAACGGGTAACATTCAAACCAAGCAAAATTTTGGCAGCATGCAATTGCATATTGAATGGAATTCACCTGTAGAAGTGCAGCGAGAAGGTCAAAACAGAGCGAATAGTGGTGTTTTTCTAAATGGGATGTATGAAGTGCAAGTGTTAGATAATAATGATAATGATACGTATGTAAATGGTCAAGTAGCTTCTATATACAAACAGCATGTGCCCTTGGCAATGGCGTCAGTACCCTCAGGTGAATGGAATAGTTATGATATTATTTATCATGCTCCAGAATTCAATGCTGAAGGAGCTAAGATAAAGTCAGGCACACTGACGGTTTTACATAATGGTGTTTTGGTTCAAGACCACGTAGAAATTAAAGGTACTACACCATATATTGGTTGGCCTAAAAATCCGGCCCATGGCAAGGGGCCTTTAATACTTCAAGATCATCGAGACAATAGTCGCGTAAGCTATCGTAATATTTGGATAAGGGAGTTGTAGATATCATACATTTTTACTTTTTTCAAAACTATTACCTTTACGCAAAATTAAAATCAATTTATGATTCAATCCATGACCGGTTTCGGAAAGCATGAGATACAGCTTCCATCTAAAAAAATCACGGTTGAGCTAAAATCCTTGAACAGCAAAAGTTTAGATCTAAATGCGCGTATGCCATCAGCATATCGTGAAAAAGAGCTTGAACTGCGAAAAATAATTGCCAATTCATTGGTTCGCGGCAAAGTAGATTTTGGCTTATATGTAGAATCTACAGGTATCGAAACTTCTGCTCAAATTAATGAAGGGGTGGTTAAGAATTATATAAAACAACTAGACAATATCGGTGGTAATCAAGGTAATACGGCCCATTTGCTAGAGATTGCGATGCGTATGCCAGATACGATGAAGACAGGTCGTGAAGATATTGATGAAAAGGAATATAAGACAATCCAATTGGCGCTTAAAGAAGCACTCACTGAAATTAATATTTTCCGTTCTGAAGAAGGTAGTGTGCTTGAAAAAGATTTTTTATATCGTATAAATACTTTAGAAAAACTATTGACTTCAGTAGTTGAAATGGATCCAGATAGGCAGAAAGATGTAAGAGAGCGTTTAGAGAAAGCCGTTGCTGATATCAAAGCTGATGTTGATGCCAACCGTTTCGAGCAAGAATTGATTTACTATCTCGAAAAATATGATATTACCGAAGAAAAGGTACGTCTGGCCAATCATTTGAATTATTTTTCTAAAACCTTAAACTCAGACGATTCCAATGGAAAAAAATTAGGTTTTATTTCTCAAGAAATTGGTCGTGAAATCAATACTATAGGATCAAAGGCCAATTATGCACCTATGCAGCAATTGGTAGTACAAATGAAAGATGAGTTAGAGAAGATTAAGGAACAAATGCTTAATGTTTTGTAATGAAAGGGGGCAAGCTTATTATATTTTCAGCACCTTCGGGTAGTGGTAAGACTACCATAGTGCGATACCTATTAGAACAACAAGACCTTAATTTAGCTTTTTCAGTTTCGGCCACTTCAAGACTTTCGCGTGGTGAGGAAAAAAATGGGGAACACTACTATTTTTTATCTGTCACTGAATTTAAAAAACATATAAAGAATGATGATTTTTTAGAATGGGAAGAAGTGTATCGAGATAATTTTTATGGTACGTTAAAAAGCGAAGTAGAACGTCTTTGTGCTGAAGGCAAAAATGTGATTTTTGATATTGATGTCGCTGGAGGGTTGCGAATCAAGAAAAAATTCCCAAAAGAAACCTTAGCAGTTTTTGTGAAGCCACCAAGTGTTGATGAGCTCAAGATTCGATTAAAAAAGCGTAGTACTGAAAACGACGATAAAATAAATATGCGCATTGCCAAAGCGTCGGTAGAATTAGCTACTGCTCCGCAATTTGATAGTATCATTAAGAATTATGATTTAGATATAGCTTTGAAGGAAGCACGTGAGCTTGTTGCAGAATTTATAAGAAACTAAAACCAAACGAAATAGATTGCCGCCCCTGTCTGCTGACAGGCAGGTTCGCTGGATTGATAATAAAATTCCTATTAATGAAAAAAACAGGCTTATACTTTGGAACTTTTAACCCCATACATATTGGGCATATGGTTATTGCGAACCATATGGTTGAGTTTTCAAATTTAGATGAGGTTTGGTTTGTGGTCACACCTCAAAGTCCGTTTAAGACTAAAAAAACGTTATTGGATAATCACCATAGATATCAAATGGTTTATGAGGCTACAAAAGATTTTCCAAAACTAAAACCTAGCAAAATAGAATTCGATTTGCCCCAGCCCAATTATACGGTTCATACACTAGTACATTTGACTGAGAAGTATGGAGATGCCTATGAGTTTTGCTTAATTATGGGAGAGGATAATTTAAAAGGGTTTCATAAATGGAAAAACTATGAAACTATTTTAGAGAATTATAGTATTTATGTGTACCCCAGAATTTCTGAAGAAGAAGTAGCACATCAATTTAAAGGGCATTCAAAGATTCATAGGGTCAATGCACC
>QILY01000300.1 GCA_003232155.1 Maribacter sp. | reverse complement strand
TCACTCGTTATGGTGAGTAAGTTTTTTTGAGCATTCTCAACAATGGCGTGCAGTTTGGCTTTGTAGTAGAAAACACTTGCGGATTTAAGGTAATATCTAATTCAGTTTCTTGAGCTCCACTTTCATCTGAACTTGTATATCTTCAGCTTTTTTTGCTGCTTCTTTAGCGAAATCTTCAGTACTTGAAGCATAGATAATTCCGCGAGAGGAATTTACCAATAAGCCCACATTTTTAGTCATACCATACTTACATACTTCTTGCAAGCTACCCCCTTGTGCCCCAACCCCAGGAACTAAAAGAAAACTGTTAGGTATAATTTGCCGTATTTCAGTTAAATATTCAGCTTTTGTAGCACCTACTACATACATCAAATTTTCAGCATTTTCATAAGTTTTTGATGTTTTCAAAACTTCTTTGTACAGTTCAATACCATCAACCATTTTGGTTTGATAGTCAAGGGCACCTGTATTGGAAGTCAATGCCAATAGTATCGTATGCTTATTTGTAAAAGCTAAAAAAGGCTCTACAGAATCTTTGCCCATATATGGGGCTATAGTTATTGAATCAAATTCCAGGTCTTCAAAAAAAGCTTTCGCATAACGTGTTGAAGTATTGCCAATATCGCCACGTTTGGCATCAGCAATAGTAAATATTTCAGGATGATTTGTGTTCAGATATTTTATGGTTTTTTCTAAAGCCATCCAACCTTTAATACCATAGGCTTCGTAAAAAGCAATATTGGGCTTATAGGCAACGCATAAATGATGGGTAGCATCAATTATAGCTTTATTGAAAGCATAAATAGGGTCTTCCTCTTTTAATAAATGTGAAGGTATTTTTTCTAGATCGGTATCTAAACCTATACAGAGAAAAGAGTTTTTTTTATGTATTTGATGTACTAATTCTTGAGTTGTCATAAACTTATGTCTCCTCGAACGCAGTCGAGGGGTTTTCAAGCGATAGTCCGTAAGTTTTCGACTGCGCTCGAACGGACGAATACACAAATGCTATCTTTAACTAAGAGGCTATTTTGAAATATCTCGGTTATTTTCTTATCACCTCTTTTTGCGCATAACCTGCCTACCGGCAGGCAGGCTTCGTTAAAATTTTGAACCGTAGCGATGTGCTATGCTTATGCCACCGCTCTAGCTCGCCCATAGCTTTCGCTATGTCGTGCCTTGTTCTGCATCCCTGCCTGACCGGTTTACCTGCCGTAGGCATGGCAGGCAGGCAGGCAGGAAAAATAGGTAATAACAATTCTAACTACATATTTCAAAACAGCCTCTAAATTAAAATACCTCAGAAGCTTCTTTCAATTTTTCCGTATTCTCAACTAAACTTAACTCATCTATAATCTTTTGAATATCGCCATTGATGATATTCTGCAGGTCGTAAAGTGTTAAGCCTATACGGTGATCGGTAACCCTGCCCTGCGCATAGTTATATGTCCTGATTTTAGCAGAACGGTCACCACTACTTACTTGGGAATTACGTTTAGCAGCATCTTCTTCTTGCTTTTTGGCCAATTCTTGATCATAAAGTCTAGAACGCAATACTTTAAAAGCTTTGTCTTTATTTTTATGTTGCGATTTTTGATCCTGACATTGTGCTACCAATCCTGTAGGGATATGCGTTAATCTTACCGCAGAATACGTTGTGTTCACCGATTGACCTCCTGGACCTGAAGAACAGAAAAAATCGATACGAACATCTTTAGGTTCTATTTGCACATCAAAATCTTCGGCTTCAGGCAATACCATTACCGTAGCGGCACTGGTATGCACCCTACCTTGGGTTTCGGTCTGTGGCACACGTTGAACACGGTGTACGCCAGCTTCAAACTTGAGAGTGCCATATACATCTGTACCTGATACTTCAAATTGAATTTCTTTAAAACCGCCATTAGTTCCTTCGCTTAAATCAATAACATTGGTTTTCCAACCTTTTGATTCACAGTATTTGGTGTACATACGAAAAAGATCTCCCGCAAAAATACTTGCTTCGTCACCACCTGTACCTGCTCGTATCTCAACAACCACATCTTTGGCATCTTCAGGGTCTTTGGGTATGAGCATTAACTTTATTTCCTCTTCTAAAACTGGCAACTCCGCTTTTGCCTCTTCTAATTGCATTTTTGCCATTTCAACCATTTCGGCATCACTACCATCAGCTAAAATCTCTTCGGCCTCGGTAATATTATCGGTCAATTCAATATAGCTATCGCGCTTATCACAAAGGTCTTTGAGATCTTTGTACTCTTTGGTCAATTGCACGTAACGTTTTTGATCAGCAATTACATCAGGCTGAATAATAAGGTCAGAAACCTCATCAAAACGCTGTTTTACAATGTTTAATTTATCTATCATAATCTAGCTTCACTTGGGTTGCGAATTTACAATAAATTTGTACATTTAAAGATATTAGAAAAATTAGATGGGTTCTATTATTAGTTTAAAAACATTACGGTTAGGTTTTGATTTTTACAAAAAATTCTTTCTGATAAGTATATTGATCACTATTTTTCTTCTTTCCACAAAAACTCTAATAGGTCGCATTATCACACTTAAATTGTTGTTTGCAGGAATAATTTTCCTTTTCTATTTAGAACCCAGATTAAAGCAGCAATTGATTTATTATAAAAATTTTGGTCTTTCAAAAGTTATTCTATTGGTCATTTCATTACTGATTGACATAATAATAACATTAATGCTTATTTTAACAACACATTTATTTTGATTATAGAAGTAGATAGCATAGCGTTGAGCTTTGATAATAAGAAAATTCTATATGGAGTTTATCTAAGAGCTGAAACAGGAAAAATAACTGGTATTTTAGGGCGTAACGGTTGTGGAAAAACGTGTTTGTTACGTATTATATTTGGTGACTTAAATGCCAAATACAAGAACATTCGTATAAATTCAATTCATCAAAAAAAAGAGCTCTATAAAACCAATTCGATAGCATATCTTCCTCAACACCAGCTTTTGCCTAAAAATCTAAAACTATCAAAAGTTTTTGCTTTGTTTAATATAAAATGGGATGATTTTACAGAAATATTCGACGCTTTTACTAAATATAAAGATACAAGAGTCAATATGCTCTCTTCGGGTGAATTACGCGTGGTAGAAACCTATCTTATATTGTCTTCTAAAAAAGATATTATTTTATTAGATGAACCCTTTTCTTTTATTGCACCAATCTATATTGAAAAAATAAAATTTTTGATGGAAGAAAAGAAAAAACACTGCATCATACTAGTTACGGATCATTTTTATAGAGATATTTTAGATATAAGCGATTCCATTTATTTTCTAAAAAACGGATACTCAAAAATAATCAAAACAAAGGAAGATTTAGAAAATGAGGGATATGTAAATGTAGGCTGAGTGTAGTTCAATTTTTTATCGATTGGCATATCGGCCTTAACCCGCATTATTCACCGATATTCTATTCCAAAACCAAATATTGGCTGTACCAAAGATGACATTAGTTCCCCACAAAAGTAGTTCCCAAAGAGATTATAAAGGCATTCAGCCCATCGCTACGGTCATATTTGTTTATACGGAGGTCTACGGTTTTCAAACCAAAAGTAAAAACCTTTGCATTCGTGAAAATATCTTTGTAGCGAATTCCCATTCCGTATTGATGGGCATTAAAAGCAGATAGGTCATAATCTGAGGTATAAAAATCAAAAGTTGATACCGCATTTTCTTTTTGATAAAAATAATCGGCCGCAGTTTGGGTATAGTAGCGATATGAAGGGTATACCGTAAACTTATCGTTCAACTTTATAGGAACCTCTAGATTGGCAGTATGGGCACTTACACCCCAATCATCAGTATAAAACCTGTAATAACTACGTACTACAAAACGATCACTTAGATAATAATTTAAACGTGCACCAATAGGAATTTTAAAACGGCTATCGGGCAAGCGTTCCACATCATCGGCCAATTGAAAATCTTCGATAAAAAAATCGGCCACATCACCAAAATAAATTCGTTGCAAGGGAGAACTTAATAATCCACTTTGTTGTACAATATCCATAAACAAAGAAGCTTGTATTTTTTTACTCAAAATTTGAGAAAATCCGAGTGATACTGAATATGAATTTCGCGTTTCTTTATCAAAAGCTGTAAATGAAGGTGCATACACACCGTTTCCTGAAATTCTAGTATCAAAAAAACCTGTTCGCAATTCAACGGGATATTGGGGATTCAATTTATCTAAAAACACTTGGGCGTTTATTGAAACTTCAGTATTTTTTTCATTGAATAAATGAGCGTAACCCCCACCAAAACCTATCGAAAAGTAATCGTATTCAGAAGAAATGTAAGCTTTAACGTTCACTATTGAATTACGGTCATCGGAACTATGTTGATATGACGGATTAAAACGGATCAGCTCATCTTTACGCGAAGCACCGGACGAAGCACTAAACGGACTCGCATTTCGATTAATATCGCCATCAAAAGGGTTCACATTACTTGACGATGCCGAAGTATAAGCAGATATGCCTACATCAACCGTTAATATATCATCTTCATTCATAGGAATTTTAACCACTATACTTGAAGTAGCATCAATCAGTTCCTCTGTGCCCTCACCACCGGTCACTGCCGCATTTTGACCATCTTGACCATAATAACTGAAAAGTAAATCTATTTCAGCGGTCTCTAAAACCCTTTTTTTATAAGTTGTATCTTCTTGGGAACGTCCTATAAAGGAAAATAGAATAAAAAGAAAGAGCAGATATTTTTTCAATCGTTTTGTATTTGAAAATGTTTATTTGTTGATTCGATAATTTGATTTTTGAACAGATTCAAATAGACAAATACCCAAATCAGCAAATTTTAAATTAATTACAACCGCAACCACCGCCAGATTTACCACCATTGGCTCCTGAAGAAGCCTCGCGATATATTTGAAAATTGGTTTCAAAACGTTCAGTGCCTTTTGCCGATAATGCCATTTCCTCATCATTTAGATATACTTTTTCGTATTCTTTTACTGCTACGCAGGATGTAAAAAAAATAAACAATAAAACAATTAGGATTCCCTTTTTCATATCTTAAAATTACGGATTACCATCAAGCAAGATACCATTGCTCTTGTGAATTTTATTATTGCCATCAACCAAAATCGCTTCTATACCATCAAGTTGATTAATTAAAAAAAGTCCTGCATCTTTCCCCATAATAAACACTGCTGTTGCCAAGGCATCACAGAATTCGGCACTTTTAGCAAAAATTGAAACACTATTGATACCAGATGATGGGTAGCCCGTTCTTGGGTCAATAATATGCGAGTATTTTTTTCCTTTAAAATTGACATATTTTTCATAATTGCCAGAAGTGGCCACTGAAGACTCGACTATGGGCAGCCAAGAAAAAACCTTATCCTTGCTTAAGGGGCTTGCAATACCTATCAACCATTTTTCGCCGGTGGCTTTTGTGCCCCAAGTAGTAAGGTCTCCCGAAGCATTGATAATACCTCCAACTACTTGTTTTGAAATTAAAAGTTCTTTAGCTTTATCTGCCGCATACCCTTTACCAAGAGCTCCAAAAGAAATTTTCATTCCTTTTTGTTTTAAAAATACAGTCCGATTTTTAGTATCAAGTATAATCTTGTTATGCCCCACTTTAGCTACAGATTTATTGATTTCAGCATCATTCGGCATATATTTCATAGAACCGTCAAACCTCCAAATTTTATCCATTGAAGCATATGAAATATCAAAAGCACCATCAGTCAATTCAGATATTTGCTTGGCTCGTTCTATCAATTTAAATAGCTCATAACACACTTTTACGGGCTTAATACCTGCATTTTTATTTATTAGCGAAGTTTCAGAATCTTCATTCCAAGAAGATATCATTTTTTCAATACGGGTAATTTCAGCAATGGCTTCTTCAATATTAATGTAACCCAATTCTTCATTGAGCGCAACTACGGTAATATCAAATCGGCTACCCATTAATTTGAGAGTCCTGTGGGCACTTACATACTCTCGTTCCTGTCCATATACAAATATGGTGAGAAAGCCGAAAAGTACAGAAGCCAATATTTTCACTTTATAAAGGTGTTTATGAGTGAAATATATTCTGTTGGTTTTTGTTTTTTATAGCTAACTCTTCCTACAACATTCTCTTCATTATTCAAAACAACGACCATAGGAAAGTGACCTCGAGGATTATATTTTTCGGCCAGTTTTACATTATCAGCAATGAGTTCATATGGCAGTTTATTTGCTTTCTTCTTTGGAAAATCAGCCCTATAAAGCACATAGTTATCGTTTGAATACGATATAAATTCTTCAGATTGTAATACTTTTTTGTTCAATTTTATACAAGGCGAACACCAGTCAGAACCTGAAAAAACAACGATTAAAGGCTTATCTTGATCAGTTGCAACGGCCAAAGCCTCAGCATATGTTGGTTTCCAATCTTGTGAAAACCCATAAAAAGAGAGTAAGAATACAAGTATGTGGGCTAATTTTTTCAAGGGGGCTTGAATTATAGGTTAAATTTATTCAAAAACACGAAGCATATCTCCGGTAAGCTCTACATTGTATATTCTTAATGGTTTAGGAGGGTTACTATCTACTTGGTTTAAAGGTGTACCATCTTGAGCGAAACGAGAGCCATGTACATCACAAAAAAAGATACCATCATTTACAGATGCAAAACGTACTTGATCATATGATTGATGACTACAAATTTGACTGGCAGCTATAAAATTACCTTCCAAATTTTTAACCACAACTACCAAATTTTTTAGAATAAAACCACCATTAGTTGCTAGCTTTGAAGCTTCAGGTGAAGTAAGGTCTACTGTAAAATCAACTCCAGTCGGTTCTTCAACAATATTTCCCACTACTTCATCACCATCACTGGAGCATCCGTGCAAACAAGGAAATGTCAATGCAAAGGCTGCACCGGTACCTAAACTTCTAAGAAATTGTTTTCTTTCCATAACATATATTTACTATAAAGAACGTTGTATTTAATGTAATCGTATACCTTAATATATAAAGGTGCCAAACTCACTTTCAATAGTGAGTTTTTTTGACGGATTATCTTCTACTCTACCCACTATTTGGGCATCTACACCAAAACTTTGGGATAGGTCTATCAAATCTTGTGCCACGGATCCATTTACATATAATTCTAAGCGATGTCCACAATTGAATACTTGGTACATTTCTTTCCAATCTGTATTTGATTGTTCCTGTATCAATTTGAATACTGGTGGTATTGAAAACATATTGTCTTTGATAATATGCAGCCCATCTATAAAATGAAGGATTTTTGTCTGAGCACCACCACTACAATGCACCATACCATGAATATCTTCTGATGTATACTTTTCAAGAACTTTCTTTACAATAGGAGCATAAGTTCTCGTAGGTGACAATACTAGTTTACCTGCATCTAAAGGCGCATCCTGAACAGCATCAGTCAATTTAATATTTCCTGAATACACTAAATCATTTGGTACTGAAGCGTCAAAACTCTCTGGGTATTTATCAGCCAAATATTTTGAAAAAACATCATGCCGTGCCGATGTCAAACCATTACTGCCCATTCCTCCATTATACTCATTCTCGTAAGTAGCCTGACCATAAGAAGCCAAACCTACAATTACATCACCAGCTTTGATATTGACATTGTCAATAACATCACTTCGTTTTAACCGGGCAGTTACCGTAGAATCTACAATAATAGTTCGCACTAAATCACCTACATCAGCAGTTTCACCGCCTGTAGAGTGAATGCTTATACCGTGTTTTTTTAAATCAGAAATAAGCGCTTCAGTACCATTGATAATGGCGGAAAGAACTTCCCCTGGAATCAAATTCTTATTACGCCCAATAGTAGAGGAAAGCATAATATTATCAACTGCCCCAACACATATTAAATCATCAATATTCATGATAAGTGCATCTTGAGCAATACCTTTCCATACAGATACATCACCAGTTTCTTTCCAATACATATATGCCAGTGAAGACTTTGTACCTGCGCCATCAGCATGCATCACCAAACAATAGTCATCATCATTGGTCAAATAATCAGGTACAATTTTGCAAAAGGCCTGTGGAAATAATCCTTTGTCAATATTTTTTATGGCATTGTGAACGTCTTCCTTTGAGGCAGAAACACCTCTTTGGCTATATCTTTCACTATGGTATGGGCTCATCTTAGTTGTATTTTTGGCAAAAATAGAAGAATTGACACAAATT
>QILY01000125.1 GCA_003232155.1 Maribacter sp. | reverse complement strand
CCTAACTCTATATCTCTTCTTTCAAATTCAGATTCTCCTTTTAAGACTTCTACATATGGTTTTTCAGTTTCTTCGTCAAATTGCAACAATGCTTCTTTAATAGCTAAAACACTATCTTTTTTCTCTAAAATTATTGCTGCATTTGCACTATAACCAGCTCTTATTTGAAAATTATCATTAATTTCTATGTCAGCTTCAATCTTAAATTGAACAGCCCCTTGATCTTCTATTCCCTTTGGAGCAATAAAATTAAGTTTAGCATTTAGTTCTTCATCTTGAACAGCTCCCATAGTAATATTTAATGGCATGCCTATTTCTAATTTTCCAACTTCGGCCTCATCTACCTTGCCTTCAAAAATCATTTTGGTTAAATCAGCAATAGATGCTATTGTGGTACCATCATTAAAATTATTACTCTGAATTACTTGGTCACCTTCTTCCACAGGAATCTCTAAAATAGTACCCGAAACTGTGGCTCTAATATTCGTATTTGCAGAAGATGAACCACCCGCTGAACCTTTACGAATAATTTGATAGTCAGACCGTGCATTTTGAAGCTCTTGCTTAGCTTGATCTATGCGCAACTGCAAATTGTTAAAATCTTGACTTGAAACTACACCTTTGTCAAATAGGGTTTTATTACGGTCATATTCGATTTTTACATTGCCTAAGGTAATTTCTGCATTTCTCACTCTACCTCTAGATTGGTTCAAAGCCTGTTCGTTTGGCACAATTTTAATTTTAGCAATTAAATCCCCTGCTTTTACTTTCATGCCTTCTTCCAAGTATATTTTATCAATAATACCTGAAATTTGAGGTTTTATTGCTATTTCATCTTCAGGAATAACTTTACCTGTTGCTACTACCTTATTGATAATATTTTCCTTTTTGGCTACTTCGGTTTTATATTCTTGAATGGGTTCACTGTTGGATTTTAGAACCCAAACCACTGCAAACAAAAGTGCAAGTACAAAAATTCCGATTAGTGAATATTTTAAAAATTTATTCATTGTTATGCTAGTTTATTAATTAGTCTTCTCTTAAAGCTTCTATTGGTTTTATTTTTACTGCTCTTTTAGCAGGTATCAGTCCTATTAAAATACTGAGTATTGTCATTAAAGTAAATGATATAACTACTTGGGTCATGCTTACTGTAGGATTAACAAAAGGCACATCTGATTTGCCAGCTACTTCAGTGTTTAAATAATACAACATCCCTACAGCTATTATAAAACCTATAACACCTGCAATAGTTGTTAGTACAATTGACTCTAAAATTATTTGTCTTTTAATAATTTTTGGTGTAGCTCCTAATGCTCTTCTGACCCCAATTTCTTTGGTTCTCTCTTTTACTGTTATCAGCAAAATATTAGATATCGCTATTACCCCTGCAAGCATGGTAAATATTCCAACAAAAAAGGCAAAACCTTGAAGTACAGTAGTAAATGCAGATAGAGCTGTAAATATTTGAGAAAAATCAAAAGAACCAATAGCTCTTGTGTCTTTTGGCGAAATATCATATTTCCTTTTAAGTAATTCTTTGATCTGACCTTCTGCTTTTGCCACAGTATATTTAGAATCGATTAAAATAGCCATCCAATCAACTCTATCGCCAGAATTAAATGACTTTTGAAAAGCGGTAAAAGGTATAATTACTGCATTTTCTCCATCAAAATCAAAATCTCCATTTTTTTCATAAACCCCAACAACTGTGAAGTAAATATTATTGATATTTATTTCTTTTCCGACTGCACTAATGCCTGGCTTAAATAAAAGCTCATAGGTTTCTAATCCTATTACACAAACTTTTTTGCTTTGATTTATATCGTTTTTATTTATAAAGCGCCCTTCTATTATTTTTTTCCTGTTGATTTTATCAATACTAGCAAAATCTCCAAAAACTCTGGATCCACTTGTATTTCCTGCTCTTTTAACTGTTACAGTTTGTTGAAAACCTCCCAATTCTATCCTTGGAGCAATTGCTTCAATTTCTTTTACTTGGCTTTTAAGCATTGTAATATCATCCATTTCATACTTAACTCTTCTTCCTCTCTCAAACCCATTATATGGCACAGATGTGGTTTGCCCCCATACAAAAAGACTATTAGATGCCTTTCCGGCAAAAACTCTACTAAAACCATTAATCATACCCGTAGTGCTACCTAGAAGCATAATTAAAATAATTATTGAAAAAATAACCCCTAATGTAGTGAGCACAGTTCTAAGTACATTTTTTGTCAATGTACTTATTACTTCCCTCCATAAATCTATATCTAATAACCACATATTAATCTGAACTTAATGCTACAATTGGTCTTACTTTAGCTGCTCTTCTTGCTGGCACCCAACCTGCAACAAGTCCAGAAATTATTAGTACCAAAGTGGCGGTAATTACTATACTTATATCTACAGATGGGTTTGAAAATGCCGGAGCATTGATTAATGGCCCTATTATACCCAAAATACCCATTGCAATTAACATTCCTATGAAACCAGAAATGGATGTAATAAAAACAGACTCTAATAAAACAAGTTTTAAAATTTGGCTTGGGCGCGCTCCCAACGCCTTTCTAATACCAATTTCTTTAGTACGCTCTTTAATGATAAAAACTAAAATATTACCAATACCAACAATACCTGCTATTAAGATTAAAATACCGACACCTATACTCATTGTATTGAGCAACCCTGTAAATTCATTAAGATCAGAAAAACCATCAGCATTATTTCTAACTCTAATAGCAGATTGGTCTTCTGGGCTTATTTTAAGCTTTCTCTTAAAAACATATTCAACCTTATCTGAAAAGTCCAAAGCCTGAGCAAGACTAAAATTGGGGTTATAAGTCATTCGGATTGAATTAATATTACTTGTATTCCCATATAGCCTTTGTAAGGTAGTATAAGGTGCATATATACTTCGTTCTGCTCGATCATCATCATCATCTGAAAAAACGCCTATCACTTTAAATGTAGAACCATTTACTTCTAAAAACTTTCCAATAGGATTTTCTTCTTTAAACAAATCTTTAACCACAAGTCTTCCAAGAACCATCACTTTGGACTTATTTTTTACATCTAATTCATTTAATTGCCTACCTTCTTCAATATCAGTAACTTCAATTTTTTGAAATTCAGCATTTACGCCAATAACATTATAAGAACCCGTTTCTTGTTTGTATCTAGCACTTATACTTCTGTTTACTGTTTGAGAGATATATTCATAGAAGCCTTGAAAATTTCCTCTGATATAATCTACTTCTGAATTTTTAAACTGAATTTTTCTCCCAGCTTCGAAACCTGCGTAAGGCTCTGTTGTACTTCTAGCAAATAAAGATATAGAATTGGCCGCATCATTACCGAATTGGTTTGTAAATCCGTTTTTCATTCCATTTACAGAAGCCAAAAGCATTACCAAAATAAAAATACCCCAACCAACAGAAAAACCAGTTAAGAATGTTCTTAACTTATTATTTCTAATGCTAAAGAATATTTCTTGCCAAATATCTCTATCAAACATATTCTGATGCCCTAACTTGTTCTACTTTTTTATCTTCTAAAATAACTCCGTCTTTCAAATGCACTATACGTTTACACATATCTGCGATATCAGATTCGTGCGTAACGATTAAAATGGTATTGCCCTTATCGTTAATCTTTTGAATAAGATCCATAACTTCATATGAGGTCTTACTATCAAGAGCACCTGTTGGCTCATCAGCTAATAGCACTTTAGGTTCCCCCACCATAGCTCTAGCAATTGCAACACGTTGCTTTTGACCTCCTGAAAGTTCGCTTGGCAAATGGGTGGCCCATTCTTTTAGACCTACTTGGTCTAAGTATTTCAATGCTTTTTCTTGGCGTTCTTTTCTGACCATTTTTTGATAGTATAAGGGTAAGGCCACATTTTCCATGGCATTCTTATAATTGATCAAATTGAACGATTGAAAGACAAAGCCCAAAAACTTATTACGGTAATTCGCAGCTTTGGTCTCGTTCAAATTTTTAATGGGCACTCCGTCTAAATCATAAGAACCTTCATCCAATTCATCTAACATTCCCAAAATATTGAGTAATGTAGATTTTCCTGAGCCTGATGAACCCATAATGGCAACTAACTCGCCCTCTTCTACCGAAAAGTCGATTCCTTTGAGAACGTGTAGGGAATTACTTCCCATTTTATATGATTTATGAAGGTTTTTTATTTCGATCATGTTGGCTATATTAGTTGTGTTTGGTCTTAACCCAATCTCATCTGGCAATAAGACACCTAAGTTGCTAAATTGTTACAGGATTTCCTCTAAATTTTATGTTAAAAGAATTAGTTAGCTCCATCCTCTTCTTTTTCAATTTTGTTCCACACCTTTATTTTATCTTCAGAAGAAATTCCAGAGATGACCTCAACAAAAATCCCATCGCTAATACCAAGCTCTATATCTTTGCGTTCAAACTGTTGTTCGCCCTTTTCTATTTCTACATAAGGTTTCTTGGTTTTATCATCAAATTGCACCAAAGCTTCTTTTATCGCCAAAACACTATCTGCTCTAGCTAAAATTATAGAAGCGTTCGCACTTAGGCCTGCTCGTATAAAAATAGAATCTTGTTTTTTCATGGTGCCCTTGATTTCAAATTGAATAGCTCCATTCTCTTCTTTTCCTTTGGGAGCTATATAATCAAGTACGGCATCAAAAATAGTGTTTTCAATGGCACCTACCGTTATCTCTAAGGGAAGGTTTTCTTTTATCTTACCTACTTCAGATTCGTCGACCTTTCCTTCAAAAATCATTTTTTCAATGTCTGCGATGGCTGCTATTGTAGTACCCTCATTAAAAGTATTGCTCTCAATTACTTGATTGCCCACTTCTACGGGCACTTCTAAAACCATACCACTTATCGTAGCCCTAATTTGCGTGTTTGCAGCATTACCAAATCCTTTTGTGGTTCCTGTTTTTACAATATCATATCGTTTATTAGCTGCCGCATATGATTGTTTAGCCTGGTCATAAGCAACTTGGGCCATTTCTAAATCTACTTTAGAAATTACACCCTTATCAAAAAGTGCTTTTTGACGTAATAGGTTACGATTTTGATCATCTAATGTAATTTTTGACTCATCAATACCATTTCGAGCATCGTTCAGAGCATTAAGGTTTGGTACTACCTTTATTCTACAAATTAAATCCCCCGATTTCACATAGTCTCCTCCTTCTACAAAAATTTCTTCAATAACTCCTGAAATATTAGGTTTTATAAGTACCTCTTCTAGAGGTAAAATATTTCCAGTAGCTACCGTTTTTTTAATAATCGTTTGTTTTGAAGCTTGCTCAGTTTCATAGACAACCGGGTCTTCGGAATTTTTTTGATAGAGATAATACATCGCCCCTCCAAAACAAACGACAATTAGCAATAAAATAATTCTGGTTACTGATTTTTTCATTTTTGATTGATTTATGATTCTATTATGACCTACCAAATTGCAAGTCGATTAATTTCTTGCATTATTCAGCTCTTAATGCTTCTATAGGCTTTACTTTAATAGCGCTATTCGCAGGAATAAAGCCTGCCAACAGACCAGATATGATCAATATTAGCAAAGCACTCAAAACAACACCTAAGCTAACACTGGGATTCAAGAACATATCTACAGGACCAACAGAGTCAAGCAAGGCATTTACCCCATAAATAAAAAGAGCGCCAAAAATAATACCTGTCATTCCTGATATTATAGTCAAAAAGATAGACTCCATTATAATTTGTAATTTAATTGACCTAGGGCTCTCACCTAAAGCTCTACGAATTCCGATTTCTTTGGTGCGTTCTTTTACAACGATCAACATGATATTGCTTACACCAATAATGCCAGACAATAATACTAAAACCCCAACAAAATATGCGATGAATGTAAGGGCACCGAAAAGACTCTCCACCCTATTAAATTGCTCATAAAGGTCAAAATAGCCTACTGCACGCGTATCATCTGGATGTACTTTACGATTTTGTTTTACAATATTGACAATTTTCTCTTTGACACTTGTAATTGAGGTACCGTCGTGAGCAGTTATGGCCATCCAACCTACATTATTACCCATATTAAAGGCTTGGGAAAATGAAGTAAAGGGTACAAATATCTCTTTCTGTCCTTCTTCACCATCTCCATCATTACTTTTCTTCTTATATGTACCAACCACTAAAAAATTCACTCCTTGAATCTTTATATAAGTTCCTAAAACTTCTTCTTCTTTATCATACAATTCACTTTTAACGCCTTGACCTATAATAGCTATTTTTCGTTTTTCATTAATATCATTATGGTTCAAAAAGCGACCAGAAGTTATAGTCATGGGATCTTGGTTAATAATTTCAGGGTAATCACCATATACATTATAGGCTCCGGCATTTAGACCTTTAACTACATTATTCCCACCATTAAAACCACCTAATTGATTACGAGGGGATATAAACCTTAGATTAGGAACATTATCATTAATAGATTGTACATCTTCGATTTTAAAATTAAATCGGCGGCCTTTAGGTAAGCCTTCATGGGCCTTTGTTGTAGCACGAGTCCACATGAACATAGTATTGGTAGCAATATCACCAAAATCTTGCCTAATACCATTCTCCAAACCTTTTCCGGCAGAAAGTAAAATAATAAGGATAGATATACCCCAGAAAACACCAAAGGCAGTTGCTATTGTTCGTAGCAGGTTGCTTGACATTACCTCCAAAATTTCCTTCCACCTATCTTTACTGAACATTGTTAGTTGTTAGTTGTTAGTTGTTAGTTGTTAGTTGTTAGTTGTTAGTTGTTAAAATGTCTTTTTTATAAACTGATAAACAAATAAACACATTCACTTTTTCAAACTTTTCATTCATCTCTCAATGCATCGATAGTATGTATACGAACTGCTCGCCATGCAGGAAAAAAACCAGCTACAGCACCTGCAAAAATCAATACAAGAACAGTAGATAAGGCCACATTAAAATTCACTGACGGGTTTAAAATATAATCCACTTCAATATGTGGCCCTACAATTTCTAACAAACTCATACTAAAAATAAGGCCTAAAAAACCTGAAATTGCAGTAACAAAAATAGCCTCATGCAAAATCATGCCTATAATAGACCAAGGTTTTGCACCCAATGCTTTACGAATTCCGATTTCTTTTGTTCGTTCGCTTACTACGATCAGCATAATATTACTGACTCCGACTATTCCGGCTATTATGGTACATAAGCCAACAAACCAAAAGAAAAATTTCATGTTTCCGGTAATAGCATAATATCGTTTTGCTTCTTCCATAGCGCTCCAAACCCTAACTCCTCTAGTATCATCAGGAGCAACGGTATGGGCTTTACGTAGATAGATATCAAGTTCGTTCTTGAAATTTACCGCTTGTGCTACCGCTTGATCAAAATTTTCAACATGAGGCAGTGTATATGCCATATTATTGAGCTTATCACCACCATTAAAAACCTGTTGAGCTGTAGTAATAGGTATATAAAGGCGTTCTTCTTCTCGATTTTCAGTTTCTCCATAAACACCAATAATCTTGAACTGTATGCCAGAAATATCTATAAATTCACCTATTGTGGTTTCAACATCTTTGAAAACATCGTCAGCAATTTTTTTTCCTATTACAATAACTTTTGAAGTATTTATTTCATCTGTATAATTAATCCACCGCCCTTTAACCATCTTTGCGTTCTCAATTTGTTGATATTGGTGCGAAACACCCTGTAAACTATATACTAGCGTTTCTTTACCATAGTTAATAGAAGTTCCCCTAACAAATACCCGAGCCGATTTATATTCTATATCATCTCCCCACAGATTAGCTACAATGTCATAATTTTCATTACGAAGCTGTATTCTTCTTCCTGGATTGAGCCCTTTAAATTTCTTTGTAGTCGTACTTGTTGAAACCCATATACTAGTAGATGCGTCTTCTTCAAACTCAGCAGCAATACCATTTTGCATGCCTTGCCCAAAACCCAATAAAATTACGAGGATAAATATTCCGGATGCTACGGAAAGCCCTGTGAGGAAAGTCCGTAATTTATTTTTACGGATAGTATCAAAGATTTCTTGCCACCTTTCGATGTCGAACATATGATTGAATTATTGATTGATTGATGAGCGCAACTAGTGTAATGATTCATAAAAAAGGCGACTAATTTTTCGCCCTTTTTACTTTATGCTTCGTTAAAATTTTTAACCGTAGCTACGGCTATGCTTATAAATTTTGCCTTGCCTAAAGAAA
>QILY01000182.1 GCA_003232155.1 Maribacter sp. | reverse complement strand
GTTTTCGAACCGAAAGGTATGCGAAAGCCTATTGCCGAATATCAAGCTATCTTCAAACTATGGCTAATAAAGGATACAACCCTCTCATTGCAGTTCAAATGGCCTTGTCAGGTGAGCTATATTCTCTGGATAGGGGTGAGTAGTTACGAAAAAACTACGTTTAAAATCGGCAATATCACCTTGGGCACGGTTGATAATAAGGCTATTATTACCCCTCTTGATCTGGCAGAAACAGGTGGTATCGTGAACTTTGAAACCGTCGTTAATATCTTGCGACTACTGCAAACTCTGGATGAAGATGGCAACCCAAGCAATGGCATATCGATCACCGCCGAGGCCAGAAATTTTGCCGCAGGAGTGAATATAAACTTAGCTCAAACAATGAGTGCATTTGAATCAGATGCGGATCTCAGCGTTTATCTTCGACAGGCTACAGTGAACCCATTGACAGATAAGTATCAAGCAGTACGCCACTTTCGTGGAAGCGCAAACTCGAACGCGGCTATAGATGAAAATCTCATTCCTGAAGTGGAACTTGAACCAAACAATACGATTGAACAATCTCAAAGCATCACAGCACCGTTTGAAGTATTTGGCAGTTTTAATAGTGCTAATGATGCCTCGGATATTTTTTCTTTTAAACCACCCAAAAATGCTAAATACCGAGTAGACCGACGTGTTAGCCAAGGTTCGAATAGCACTCTTGTTTTTGATCGTGTTACTAGCGGCCAAGACTCAAGAGATATAGATGAAATAAGGACAATATTAGAGACAACTGAAGATCAAACCGTGCCCGGTCTGCCCTCGAGTTCAAATATAGAATATTACTTATTAAAAAATGTCACCTACTATTTTCAGATGAGAGCCAATGATACGGGCGGTTTGGACGTGCCTTATATCTTAAGGCTATATGAATCATCTTCAACAGAGGATAATACATCTCAAGAACCTTCCTCAAATAACACCCCCGTTGTTACACAACCCACCACTCCAGATAATGACATAGGTGAGACACCATACGGTTATTTGAAACTTACTACGGGTGATGATTTCGCATTTGGTAAGTTTTTCGTTCCTACTGAGATGACGGTTACAAACAGCTCAGCTGGGAAAACAATCAACTGGACAGCTTCAAAGATTATCGATGGGAAGAGAGCAGTAATGATAGTTAATGTAAGCTTGTTTAATGAGTTTGGGGCAAGCGTTGTTAAGGAAAGATCTCGTACTATTTTTGGGTATCTACCTGACATCAACAATAAAAGTGAAAAATATAATTATGAGCTAGGTTGTAGCACCGACGTTTTGGATACACCTTGCCTTGGTGTTAACCCAACCGACGATGATAAGGGAATGTACTTCAATCAGGGAATATTATTAAAAAAAGAAGGGTCTAAAGGATTCGAAACTTTGAGGATTGATGGAACACTCACATGGTAGCTCATGTAGAGTAGCCGGGTAGGGTGCATTCTATGCACCCTACCCGGTGCTTTTCAAGAGAGTTGTCGCCTAAAGGTAAAAATGCGAATACAATCAGTGTATAGATTAATTCCTCAAGCAGTCACCATTTTTTAGTATAGGGAAAAAGTTCTTTCTCGCCTCTTTAAGTTTGTTACTTATTCCTTTTTTCGGTTATCAACATGTTCAAGAAATGTCTGAGCACTTGCGAGCTAATCAAGAACAGGCTCTGTTGATTCGCGCAAAAATGGTTGCGGCGACTTTGCACGAACGGCCGGAGCTTTTTAATATCAGTATGCCATCTGATCCCTAGAGTACGAGCCATTTATATGTTCGCTCACACAGCACCCCGATCATTCTTGATGGGTACGGTGATGAGTGGCGACACCAACCAGAACGCCGTCATAGCTTATTTACCCATTTTAACGAGACACAAAGCAAAGATATGGCAAAAAAAATCTCCAGGCGGGTTTCTGGATTGGCAGTTATCAAGATAATGTCTACTTGTATTTCGAAGTCAAAGACAACCAGGTCGTTTATCGTTCCTATGAAAGTCAGTCACTCAATAAAAGCGATGCCCTAACTTTAATTTTAGACCGTCCTGATGGAAAAACTGAAACATATCGTATTGCTACGGCCGCACCCGGTCGCGTCCAGGCACATCAAGTAGAATGCCGCATGAGGTGCCGTAATAGAAAAAATCAGAAGTAGAGCACACAGAACGGCAGTTTTGATAGTTTGTTCGGATAGGAAATCTTTGAAAATAGTGTAATTGGGGCGTGCAGACTATGATCGAAATTCGGGAAATCCTACATCATGTAGCTAGACATACTCTGAAGTAAACAAGACTCAGGGTACAATGCAAGGCTACGAATGAGCTATAAACACCTGAGTCTTGAAGAAAGGCATTATATCGAAGTTTCGTATCCTCTCCATATTTCAGGGAACCAGCACGCGACCTTAAATTAGCAACCCCCCAAAATTACTTGAAAAATAATTATTGAAATCTCACTGAATTAGCGTGATGATGTCCTCCAACATGGATGCGAAGCTAAAAGCATAACTCAAACAGTTAGAATTTGACTTCACTCAAGTTCTAAATAACGCTGCGCGCGAAGACGTTAACTTATTGATCAATGGGATTGAACAGTTTTCGCATGAAAACGATCATTTGATCGGTGAAAACCAACGTTTGAAAGCTGAGATTAATCGTCTTCAGGGCGAGTAAGGCAAAGCTCAGTATACGTGCAGGGAAAAAAGAGGGCGATATTTCTTCAGGAAAAGAACTCCAAGTTGGCAAACCGGAAAAGAAGAAAAAATCTAAAGCAAAGAAGTATAAAATAACCACGCATATCGAAAAAATTTGCAAAGTAGAACAATCTGAGTTGCCTGACGATGCCGTTTTTAAAGGCTGTTACTCAGTCGTCAATCAGAACATCCAATGAGAAACTAAATCAGAGTGCTAAAACAGGAAGTTATTCCGTGCCCATTCCTTACGTATTACAAGTTTGCCATCACTTTAAGTTCGTACTCTTGATTTGTTGGTAATGTGCCTTCATACCAAAAGTTATCAATATCATTCAAGTACAGTATTCCTTTTTTACGATGAAGAATAATATTTTCACCATTAAATAAAACAACAGCATCAGCTTTTGTTACTTTCAATACAGCCCAAATAGCTTGCATAACTGGCTTATATAAAACATCTGATTCAGAAAATTTATTAAGCCGGAATGAAATGTCAATTGCTGGGATGAATCCAAAATCATCTTTAATAATTTCAATTGACAATCCATAAGGTTTCGTAATATAGATTAAAAGGTCTTCAGTTCTAATTTCGCCTTTTTCTTTTTTAAAACCAGCATCAATTAATATTTTTTTTACTTCTGACGTTTCAATAAGATCTCCAATAACCAGTGAATATTCTAAACTCATAATATTTCTTATAATTTAATTAAGGCCAGTTCAATAATATCTTAGACTTACATTGTTGTAATAGGTGTCTCGAGCCGTGACATCAAAAAATAAAGCAAGGATATTATTACCTAATTCTATTTCGTTATTGGGTAATATTTTTGCTAATTCTATAAACAGTTTGCTTCCATTGTCAAAATCAATGATTAAACTTTGAGGGTAATCATCTCTGCCTCCGCTATAATGAAAAACTTTGGCACTTTCTTCTATATAACGCCAGTTTATGGAAAGGTTTACAATGGTGTTTCCAACATACTTATGCCAATTAATGTTGTTTGTATATTCTGTTAAGTAATCAATAGTGGGTCGTTGATTATTCCATTTTTTCACCTCTTTTATACAAATTCCAAATGCCCACTTAATTTCCATCTCATCTGCTGAATAAATTTTAAACACTTTGTTTTTTTCGGTTTGAAAATATACAGCATCCTCTACAGTGTGATATTGATTTGTCTCTTTCAATTTTCTTTCATACCAAACGGCTGTAATTTGACTACCTTTTAAATAGTTTATAGATTTTATAAGTTGTAAATCTTTTTTCAATTTAATTTCTTTTTAGGTTAAGAATGGGCACGGAATCACTCTGGTTCCCATGCTCTGGGTGGGAACGAGAAAGGCAGACCTTTGCTATTTTCATTAATTACTTAATTAGACGGCCTTGTCATAAACTCCAAATCACCTAACGCTTCTGAGTAAACGATAGGTGCAACATCTTTAAAAGAAATTAAACGGTGATCTTGTTCATTTTTAGGTTCGTCATACATATAACTGCCTATGTGAATACTGTTAATGGCGACAAAAAAGAATTCTTTTAATTGAATATATTCTTCGTAAAATCCCATGCCAATGTTTTCTGTTTTTATAAACACCTCTATTTTTTCATTTGGAAATGCTTTTCTGTATGAGGAGATAGAACCACTATCAACTACAGAACCTCTTTTCCATCCTTTTTTCTCTGCTCTTGATTTAAACGTATAACCTATTAAATCTTCTGTTTTTTCATATTTGTATGATAGTTTATTTTCTTTGTCTTGTTCTGTTACTGTTGTTACCCTTCTGTCCAATTGCGAAAAAGGAGGCCGGATAGCTGCTGTTTTAAAATAGTGTTTCCAATACGTAAGCAACGCTTCTTTGCTATAGTTGACAGGATGCACCAACAATAAAAGACTTTTATCATTTAATTCTATTTTTTCTTGTGATTGATTTTCTAATATTCCATCTGCAGTTACTATAAAGTTAGAAATGACTTTACGGCCTTGAACTTCTTGCCAAACAAAATTTTGAACAAATGCAAATGCAATAGGATTTTGTAAGAAAAACCCGTTCCAATCTTTTTTAGTCCATTTGCGTTGAGTCACTAAATAGTGTTCCATATTGGTTGAGAGTTGTTGCACAACCGTCTTTAACAGTTTTTTTTCTTCTTTAAATTCTGCTTTCTGTTGTTTAGATGCTTTTTCAATGCTCTTAACTAATTTACCTTTCGCATTGTAATAAGTTAGTTTTAAGTCAGGAGTAATTTTTACTTTGTAAGAATTTTCATCAATTAGAATCTCTTTTTCTAAGCCTTTAAACTCTAAAGTGGGAATCATTTTGTCCGACAGTTCAAATGCGGTTAACTCCAGAGCATCAGCAATATTTTCAAAAGCATCTCTTGCTGCACTGTTTACATTAGGGTATTTAATGAGATAAGTTTGCATAATGGCATCTAATGCTTTGGCTGATTCTAAACTGTATATTAAACCTAGAGTAGTACAAGCATTTATATTTTGACGTTTAATGGCTTCTTCTTGTAAGATTGTGATTACATGGTTATCTCCAAAAATACCGACTAAGGTTAATGCAAATCGGTTGCTGGCATTTATACCGCCATTGTTTTGAATGAGTTGTAGTAATGCAGCAGAAAAATCTCCACTCGTCGTGTTTTCTATTAAACTGTAAACTGCTTTTGCCTCTGCATCTTTTTCTATTTCGTTACCTTGGCTTTTTTGTCGGTACAATAAAAAACGAACCTCTTTTACAGAAAGCTCTTTCTTTGTTGATTTCCAGAATAGATTGGGCAATTTACTTTCATCTAACCATTTTACTACCGGTTTGTTTAACTTTTTTCGCTCGTCAGCTAAAGCAATTCGCTTTTGAGCTTCTGCCATAGAGATGGACTTGTTTTCTGTAAACAAAGCATGAACAGCAATATTTCTATTAGTTTCGTTTTTCTCACTTAGCAAAATAGGGGATAAGTTTTTAAGTGCTTCTGGCGTATTTATTAAACTCAAAATCAGAATTCCGGCTTCACGAAGGTGTGTTTCTTTTGCTGTTAATAAATATTTTTTGAGTTTTGGGATAACTTCCTTTTCATCTAATTTACTAAGTGCAGCACAGGCTGCCATACGCACATCTTTGTATTCGGATTGTACTATTTCCCATACCTTGTCATGGTACTTAGAGTAATCTAAGCCCTCAAGCATGTTGAACACTTGTTTGTAGTGACTTGCAATTCGGTTACTTTTTATTTTCATGTTCAATGCTTCACCAGCAATGTCGATGGCGTCTTGTCCATACAGGCTAATTGCTGTTCGGATAACGTTTAAATTTAATTTTTCAGTGTTTTCTATGTATTCAAAAATATGGGGCAATGCTTTTTTTCCAAAACGTTTGCCAACCCATTCTATATATTCAGCGGTATCGTCTTCCAAAAAGCTATCTACCAATGACCAATTGAAAAGATAACGATCTTTCGTATTTTTTTGTTCAGATATATAAGTGAGTGTTTTAACGCTGGTATCCCAAGCCAAGTCACGGTATTTTTCTCCTGCGTAATCCAGTAGAATGCGAGTAGCTTCTGCCTTGCACGGAACACAATCTATTTGCTGCATTCCTTTAAGTACTTCTGGAGCATATTTTTTGGCATTGGTGGCGCACAGTACATCCAATACACTAACAGGAATGTGTTTGTTGTCATCCATCCCGTGGTGCTCTTTTATTTCTAAAAACCTTGAAATGACGGGTGTTAATAATTTTTCGTCTTCTTGTAATAATAGGGCGATAAAATCAGTGGCATGTTTGTGATTGATAATTAAGTTTACTGTTGCATCTTGCTCTTTTTTAAATAGTTGAATGATATACCTGCCCAATGAGTTGATTTTTTTATTAGCATCTAACACAGGTAAATCTCTTACTTCATCCAGAAATGCTTCCAATAGAACTTCTTCTTTTAAGTCATTAGCCAGTGAAAACTTTAATATATCTTGATAAACATCAGCAGTCGCAGCTGCAGTTTTTAGTTCTTGGTTTAACCATGTAGAAAAATATTCGTAAAAACCATCGAAGTATTCCCCGCTTTTATAATAAAAAGAATTTTGTGTAATAAAGGTTATTATTCTATGGTCTATAAAATCCCATCGTGCAACTGGGTTTAGCATTAAGGTGCTTATAGGGCCAAAATAATAAACGTCTTCTTTATGAGGCTTAGGCAGTTCGTCGGTTTTTCCACTAATAAACTCAACTAACACATCGAATCTTACTTTTCGTATTTCATCATATGTTTTATCGCGGCATTCACGTTTAAAACTTTGAAATTTCTCTGTTCTTTTATTTGCAATTTCTTGGGAATTTTCTGGAGCCGGATCAATGGTTTTTAAACTGATTTTTGTACCGTATTTTTTCTCTCTCAGGTATTCTTGAATTGCTTCCCAGCCGTTTTCTGAAATTTCTAAGGGGATTCCTTTTGGATGGTAACTATACTGAAATTTGGATAAATTCTTCAGTTCACAAAAATCTAAGGGAATGGTTTCTAGCGGATTAAGTCGTATATCTAATCTTGTCAGTTTAGATAATTTTAAAGCAGCGCTTGGGATGGTGCTAAACTGATTAGAAAAAAGGTCTAACTCTGTTAAATTTCTGAGTGCACTTATTTCATCTGGTAAACCAGTTAAACTATTACTGCTTAAATTCAATTCTGTTAGCTTAGGCAATAGTCCTATTTCTTTGGGTATTGGTAATGCATCATCGTCTTCTGTTTCTCGGTTATGACAGATCCACAACGTTTCCAAATTTGTTAATTGACCTATAGAAGTAGGCAGTTTTTTTAGTGTAGAACTATGCTGAATATAAAGTCTTATAAGATTGCTCAACTTACCCAGTGAAGGAGGTAGTTTTTTCAATTGAGTATATTCAATTCCTAAATTGAGTAATTTCGATAATTCACTTATTTCATCTGGAATACTTGTCAAGCTATTACCTTGTATGTATAAGCTAAGCAGTTCGCTTAAGTGTGCAATTTCTGGTGGGATGGTTTTGAGGCCGCTTAAAGTTAAACTTTCTAGAGAGGTTATGGTGCAAATCACATCCATTAAACGGGCAGATTGTTCTACATCAACCTCCAGTTTTTTTGCCTTCGTTTTTTTTGCCCTTTCTACTGTGTAAAGTGTAGATAAACTCACTTTTGGAATATCTAAAAGTATTTCATCATAGCCTGCTTTTAGTTTTGCCTTCACTAATTTTTCTAATCCTGCATTGGCTTTTTCTTCGGTGTCGAATGTTTTGATGGTTTCTTTTGAATGCTTCCAAGTGGTTAATGTGTTTCCACTGCTTGTTATTTCCCAAGATTTATCGTTGTTGTAAAATTTTCTTGTCATTAGTGATGATCTCTTGGTTTAATATATTTTGTTTGAGGTAAGGTGACGGAACGGAACGTGTCAGCCATAAATATGGGCGACTATTTTAATACCTAGATCCTGTAAGTGATCGTGCTTGTGCAGTGCAAGGTATTGATTCGTAGAGCGAATGACAACGTTGAGCGTAATCCTTATTGTGATTGCCGAAAAGTTTCATTTCGCTATACGGATCAAGAGTTTGT
>QILY01000311.1 GCA_003232155.1 Maribacter sp. | reverse complement strand
GTGTCTTCATCAGTTCCCTTAAAACTAAATTTACCTGAAATAAGTTGCTTATCACGGTCAATAGCGGTTATTTCAATTGAAATTTCTTCTATTGTTTCAGTGCCTGTCCCATCAATATTGTCATCAGTATCCAAATCTACCACATAAAAGGCATAGGCACCAGGCTCAAAGCCAATAAAACTAAAAAGATTGGGAGTATTGAATTTGGTGCCTACAACTACTTCATCGAAATCAAAGCCAGAAATGAATAATAGAATGCTTTTAGTTCTTTTAAAATTTAGTTGAATATCGAATGCACTAATATTTAATAAATAACCATTATCAGTAAATGTGACAGATCCCACTAATGTTGGTGCAATTATCAACCTTGAAGCAGTAAAATCTTCTCCGTTTACTTTAGCGGTAAGGCTACCTATGACTTCGAGTTCTTGCAGCTCATCTTCTATTGGGTTATCGGTAGGGGAACACCCTGTAGTTAAAAGAGCAATGCCAAATATGATTACAATCGGGCGCAGCTTTATTTTTAACACTTTATTTTTCATCTGTACTGTTTCTTCAGTTGTCTTTGATTTGGATACCGGCAAATTGTAGCGAAATACTCTGATTGTCCATTTGTAACATTTTAAAAGCTTTTCGAAATTTTTTGGGTACACCCTGCCATAGCGCATCTGCACTCTCCTTATAGATTACGTTTATAGACGCCTGTCCGTTGCTAAAAGTCTTTGCAGGTTTTTTAACCCCCTTGTACTTTGAGATATGGTTGTATAATTGGGTCAGATGCTCATTATCATAATCAATTTGTTGAATGGTGATGGTTACGCCTCCTTTGGTTTTAACTTTCTTTTTTTTGCCAGAACCGAATAAAGAACCTACTGCATCGATTGTTTCTTTTGTATTTACTATCGTACTCTTTATAGCGGCATTTGTGTTGGCAGTAGTAGCATTGATTTCTTCGGAAGCCTTATTGATTTTGTCAACTTCTTTAATTACTTTTTTGTCCTCTTTTTGTGGTTCTTGGGACCAAAGGCAGCCGAAAGCCATCAGTGCTATTAATGGCAGGTGTTTTTTTAGTGTTTTCATTTTTTTTATTGTTTACTTTAATTTTATACTTGGTGAATTGAATACTATAAATTTTTATAAGATAAAGGCATATTAGTTTTCTGAGCGATCGGTTCTGATAAATTCAAGCTGCGTTCATCTGTATTTTTTATCAAATTAATAATAAGGAGTTTCTAAGAAAACCTTTATTTATTCTGCGTAGGTGTTTTTTAAATAACCGTCGAATAAAAAAAAATAAACGTTTATATCTTTAAATTAGGATTGAAAGATGCATAAATGAAACTTATTTTTTTCATTTATGTTAATGCTTAATTGTTCTGAATGGTTTATTTTTAAGCTTCAACCATTTTTTGATGACGGCATAAAAAATCTAATGAAATTTAACCTCCTCTTTTTTCTGCTTATTTCCTTTTTATTTAAAGGTCTTGCGCAGCAGAAAAAAATAGATTCCCTGAAGTTGGTATTAGAAAGGTATACTGCCCAAGATACTGTTCGATTGGGTGCATTGAATGAACTGTCCTATAGTTATTATACTATTGACCCAGCTGAGGGGGTTAAAATTGCACAAGAAGCCATTTCACTTGCAATAAATATAGATCGGTCATTAGAACTTGCAACCTCGTATGCATACAAAGGTCATAACCATAGTGCCCAAGGTCAAGATTCGTTGGCACTTGAAATGTATGATGCGGCGATTAAAATCTGTAAAGAGAACCATGATAAAAAGGGCCTTGCCCGCTTGATTTATAATAAGGGCTTGGTCTACTTCAACCAATCTGATTATAAAAGAGCCAACGATAACAATATTGAGGCTTACGAAGTATTTAAGGTAGAAAAAGATAGTTTTCTAATGGCTAAAATGCTCAATAGTATTGGTATTAATTATATGTACCTCACCCAATACCCAGAAGCACTCTCCAGTTACCTAGAAGCAAAACGTATTTATGAAGACTTAGAAAAAACGAGCGATATTCAATACGCAAGTATCCATGCTAATATTGGCCTTTTGTATGCTAGATTGGAAAATCCGGAACTTGCGATGAAGTCTCAGACAGCAGCTTTGGAGTTGTTCCAAAAGTTAGATTTTCAAGAAGGGGTAGCTAATAGCCTGACCAATATAGGTAGGTTACATACTGATTTAGGAGAACCTGAAATAGCTTTGAAGAAATATCATGAAGCCTATACTATTATGAAAGCCAATACCAATGAAAGGGGAGTGGCCAGTGCTTTGACCAATATGGGTATTGCCTATATAGAACAGAAAGAATACGAAAAAGCAATTTCATATTTTAAAAGAACGAAGAAAATATACGAAAGGCTGAAAAACGCGAACAACCTTGCTATAGTACACGATAATTTGGGCGATTGTTATCGAAATCTTTCACGTTTTTCCCTAGCAGAGGAAAATTATCACACTTCCTTAAACTATGCCCGGGAAGCGGGTAGTCTGAACTTACAATTTAAAGCTCATGACAATCTCGCCCTGGTGCAGAATGAAGGAGGCAATTACAAAGACGCCTACAAAAATAAGACAGATGCTCTGGTCTTGCGTGATAGTTTTAATTCCATAGAAAAGAAAGAGGAAATAGCTCGTTTGGAAGCCAAAAATGAGTATGAGAAAGAAAAATCGGTACTAGAGGCCGATTTTGAAAAAAAAGAAGCCATTTCAAAAGCAGCTGTAGCACATCAAAAATCACTAAATAGATTTATCACTATAGGAGCGATAAGTGCGTTGTTGTTTTCTTTCTTAGGGTTTTTTCTTTTCAAAAAAAGAAGAGATGCTCTTGCTGAGAAAAAGATTTCCGATTTTAAGACCAAGGTCGCAGAGACTGAGTTGAAAGCTCTACGCTCACAGATGAATCCGCATTTTATCTTTAACGCGTTGAATTCCATAAGTGATTATATGGATAAAAACGATGTGAAAACCGCAAGTTCCTATTTAATGAAATTCGCAAAATTGACACGATCTATTCTTGAGAATTCCGAAAAAAAATGGATTACACTTCAAGAAGATTTAGAGCTTACTGAACTGTATATCCAGATCGAATCGTTACGCTTAAAAAACAAACTTTCCCATAAAATAGATGTTGATGATGCTTTGGATACGGAAAATACGATGGTTCCCCCAATGTTATTACAACCTTTTATAGAAAACAGTATTTGGCATGGGATAGCCCTAAAAGAAGGAAAGGGAAATATTGACATCCATATTAAAAAAGAAAATGGAATGGTGGTTTGTACTGTAGATGATGATGGTGTAGGAAGAAAAAAAAACCTATTGAACAACAATCAAAAAAGCTCTATGGGCATTAAGATTACCAGAAACCGATTGGATATTATTGGTCAGCTTAAAAAAGAAAAGGGAAGTATTAAAATGTTTGATAAGACCCAAGGACTTCGTGTTGAACTTAAAATGCCATTGGAACTACGTTTTTAATGAAAAACTATGCTAAAAGCACTTATCGTAGATGATGAACAACATTGCATTGATAAATTGAGCAAGCTGTTAGTCAATTATTCTGATATATTGTCGATAGAGGGTTCGTATACTGAAATCCAAAAAGCAAAGGAAGCCATTGGTATTATTGAACCTGATGTTGTTTTTTTAGATGTACACCTTCATGAACATACAGGGTTTGACCTTTTAAAGCAACTGCCCAAGATAAATTTTGAGGTGGTTTTTACTACTGCTTATGATACCTACGCAGTAGAGGCATTTCGATTTTCTGCTTTGGATTATCTTTTAAAACCTATTGATGACATTGAGTTTTCAGAAACCATACAAAAGATAAAAGAGAAGGTCGGACAAAAAGAAACTGAAAAAAAACTGGAAGTGCTCTTTCATAATTTTGAACATAAAGTAACGGAGACAAAAAAAATGGCCATCCCCACCTTTAAAGGACTCACTTTTGTTAAAATAGATGAAATTGTACGTTTTCAAGCTGATGGAAACTATACCCATATTTTTATGGTTACTAATAAAAAATTAACAGCAACGCGAACACTTAAACACTTTGAAGAACTTTTAAAAAGCTCACGTTTTTTCAGAGTACACAAATCGCACTATATCAATATGAATCGTATTGAAAAATATATAAAAGGAAAAGCCGGTCATGTTCTAATGACCGATGGGGCTTCCATTGAAATAGCTGGGCGACGCAAAGAAGAATTCCTTAAAAAACTATTGGTATAATATAAAAAAATGGAGATTACCCCAGATAAAGAAAAGCTTATAGAATTAGCACATTATAGAATGCCTTTTGGGAAATTCAAGGGGCGTTATCTGGTAGATTTGCCCGAGCCTTATCTGGTATGGTTTAACCAAAAGGGTTTTCCTAATGGCAAACTGGGTTTTTTACTACAATCAATGTTTGAAATAAAGGTAAACGGACTTGAATCTCTCATTTATAAGGTTCAAAAAGATTTTCCGCTTAATAAACCCTGATTTCTAGTAGCAATTTGTATTTTTGCCTGCGTTACGAATTCAATCGAACGCTTCATGTCTCAGACCAAATATATTTTTGTGACCGGTGGGGTTACTTCTTCCTTAGGAAAAGGAATTATAGCAGCTTCACTAGCTAAACTACTTCAAGCTCGCGGTTATAAAACTACCATTCAAAAATTAGACCCTTATATCAATGTTGACCCAGGTACTTTAAACCCATATGAGCATGGGGAATGTTATGTGACTAATGATGGTGCGGAAACCGATTTGGATTTAGGCCACTACGAACGTTTTTTGAATGTAAATACCTCTCAAGCCAATAATGTGACCACAGGTAGAATATACCAAAGTGTTATTGATAAAGAAAGACGTGGAGAATTTTTAGGAAAAACCGTTCAGGTTATACCACACATTACGAATGAAATAAAAGAGCGGATCCAGCTATTGGGCAATAGTGGTGACTATGATATTGTAATTACTGAAATAGGTGGCACTGTTGGTGATATTGAATCATTACCATATATAGAAGCAGTTCGACAATTGCTATGGGAGTTGGGCGATACCAATGGTATGGTTATTCATTTGACGCTTGTACCTTATTTGTCAGCTGCGGGTGAATTAAAGACCAAACCTACGCAGCACTCAGTAAGGACATTGATGGAGAGTGGTATAAAAGCTGATGTTTTGGTATGTAGAACCGAGCACGAAATTTCAGATGAAATAAAAAATAAACTGGCTTTGTTCTGTAATGTGAAACGAGAAGCAGTTATACAATCTATTGATGCGTCAACTATTTATGATGTTCCTATACTCATGCAAAACGAAGGTTTGGATACAGTTGTATTGCAAAAATTAACATTATATGATAATAATGCTCCCGACCTTACCCGTTGGAACCAGTTTTTAAAACAACATAAAAACCCAAAGAACAAGATAGTTATTGGTTTGATCGGTAAATATGTTGAACTTCAAGATTCATATAAATCTATTTTAGAATCTTTCATTCATGCAGGTGCAGTTAATGAGGTGAAAGTTAAGATACGTTCTATTCATTCAGAATATATTAATGATGATAACCTTGATGAAAAGCTTAAAGGATTAAATGGTATCCTTGTAGCACCAGGTTTTGGTGAGCGAGGTATTGAAGGTAAAATAAAAGCAGTACAGTATGCTCGTGAAAATAATATTCCATTTTTAGGAATATGTTTAGGTATGCAAATGGCTGTTATAGAATATGCACGAAATGTTCTCGGATTGACTACCGCCAATTCTACGGAGATGGATGAAAGAACAACAGATCCTGTTATCAATTTAATGGAAGAACAAAAAACCATTACTAATAAAGGAGGTACTATGCGCTTAGGTGCTTGGAGTTGTAGGTTGATTGAAGACACCCTTGCATCTGAAATATATAATGGCGCTACAGGTATATCTGAACGTCACCGTCACCGTTACGAATTGAACAATACCTATAAAGAACAATTGGAAGATGCAGGGCTTGTAGCTTCTGGTATAAATGATGAAACAGAATTGGTCGAAATTATTGAACTGCCCAAACACCCATGGTTTATTGGTGTACAATACCATCCTGAATATAAAAGTACGGTTGCTAACCCACACCCACTCTTCGTAGGGTTTGTAAAGGCGGCATTAAAACATAAAAAACAAACTAATGCCAGTATGGCATAAAACCTATAATTGGGCATATATTTGCTTTTTGAAAATCAAACATTTACCATATACTAATTAGTTTATCCCGATGGAAGAAAAGAAATTAGACATCAATTCTATAATTGGCTTTGTACTTATTTTTGGCATACTCATTTTTATGTTTTACCAGAATAAGCCTACACCGGAAGAGTTGGAAGCTGAAAAAGCCAAAGAAGAACAGGTTGAAGCCCAGACAAAAACAGAAGAAAATAAACTACAAGAAAATACGGTTGCTAAGCCAATTCCAATAAATCTTCAAGATTCTACGGCAGTAGCCAATTACAAAAGCGATATAGGAGCTTTTGGTTTTACAACTCCTTCAGAGGCAACTACCAAATTAGAAAATGATTTGGTGTATTTAGAAATCAGTAATAAAGGCGGGCAAATTATTGAAGTTAGAATGAAGCAATTCAATACATATGACTCTATTCCCGTTTATTTGGTAAAAGATGGCAATGCCCATTTTGCACTGAATTTCTCAACGTCGGATAATAGGGTGTTGAATACCAAAGACTTGTATTTTGAACCTTCATTATCTAATAATGGTGAGAACCAAGTGCTTTCGATGAAAGCCAAAGTGTCAAATGATAAGTATTTAGAATACCGTTATGAAATGAAACCAAATGATTATTTGGTAGATTTCACTATTCGTTCACAAGGTCTCAATGGCGTTATTAGTGGTAATCAACCTATTTCTTTGGAATGGAAGTTAAAAAGTATACGCCATAGTAAAAGTATTGAGTATGAAAACAGGTATACTCGTTTAACCTACAACCATGAAGGCGGAAAATTAAGCAAGCTATCAGAAAGTGGTGATGATGATGAAACTGAAACCGATATCAAATGGTTATCATACCGGCAGCATTTTTTTAGTTCAATTTTAGCCACTAAAGAAAATTTTGAAAAGGGAGAATTGTCTTCGGTCAATTTGGTTGAAGAAGAAAGTAGAACACAAGGCTTTACTAAAGAATATAGCTCAATAGTGCCATTGAAAATGAATGGTGGCGAACTTTCTCAAAATATGCATTGGTATTATGGTCCAACTGATGTTGCTGTATTATCTAAATATGAAGATTTAGGCCTTGTTGATTCTATACCCTTTGGATGGGGAATTTTCGGGTGGATCAACCGCTATATCTTCACGCCTTTTTATACATTTTTAAGTGGAATTTTCCCGTACGGAATCGCTATCGTAATCATGACCATTTTGATTCGGTTGGCCATGTCTCCCGTCACCTATAAATCGTATCTCTCACAAGCAAAGATGAAAGTCTTAAAACCAGAAATAACGGAGCTTGGTAATAAGTATAAAGATAATGCGATGAAAAAGCAACAAGAGACTATGAAGTTATACAACAAAGCTGGGGTTAGCCCCATGAGTGGTTGTGTGCCTGCATTTTTACAAATGCCTATTTTCTATGCACTGTTTATGTTCTTCCCTACATCATTTGCATTGCGTCAAAAGTCATTTTTATGGGCAGATGACCTTTCTTCATTTGATACTATTTATCAATTCCCTGAAGGATTTACAATTCCATTCTATGGTGATCATATTAGTTTGTTTCCAATATTGGCGTCTATTGCCATATTCTTTTATATGATGATGACCACCGGTCAGAACATGCCACAACAGCCAGGTATGCCCAATATGAAGTTCATTATGTATTTGATGCCTTTTATGATGTTGTTCTTTTTTAATAATTTTGCAAGTGGTCTGAGTTTGTACTATTTTGTATCGAACCTTATTACTATAGGTATTATGCTGGTGATAAAGAACTTTATACTGAACAATGATAAGATTCATGCACAGATACAAGAGAATAAGCTAAAACCAAAGAAAGAAAATAAGTTTCAGAAAAAGATGCGTGAGATGATGGAGCAAGCTGATGCACAAAAGAAAAAATAAAAGATAGCAGTTGGGAGAACTTTTCTTGACCGCCTATATGTTCGTTGACTCTTGCAAAGTATCTGTATTTCGGCTTGCTATTCTACCCTTTTTTTTTGTTAAAATTTTCAACCGTAGCTATAGCTATGCTTGAAAATTTTAACTTTAAAAAAGAGCATAATACCTGCCCCGATTCTGCACCATTTATTTCTTAACAGATACTAAGGGAATTGGATTTCAATCTCTATAGAGTGAAAATATGCAACTTTTAAATAAAAAAGCCCTGACTTTGTGTCGGGGCTTTTAGCATTAAGTAGGTTAAGCTTGGTAAGATTTGGGATTGTAAAGATGCAGCAAACTTTCATTTTAAAAAAAACATAGTTGTCAAGCGCCCATTTTTGTATGCTAAAAGTTCCTATGATGTTGTTTGAAGTTTTTGATATTATTTTTTATCGATGAATGACATCAAAAAACACTTTATGCAAGTTTGTAGTATAAGTATTATAGAATGCATTGCTAACCTTCAGATAGGATTTTCGTATTTTTGCAGTTCGAATAATAAGAGTGATGAAAAAAGTAGTAATCGGACTTTCCGGAGGAGTAGATTCAAGTGTTTCGGCCTATCTTTTAAAAGAGCAAGGGTATGAGGTTATAGGTCTTTTTATGAAGAATTGGCATGATGATTCTGTAACTATTTCAGAGGAATGTCCTTGGTTGGAGGATAGTAATGATGCCTTGATAGTCGC
>QILY01000314.1 GCA_003232155.1 Maribacter sp. | reverse complement strand
TCGGTATCGCGTAAATAGATGTGGTAGATTTCATCTCCGTTGCCATCCATACGAAAAAGCATACGCTCATCTTCTGGAAAGTAAGAGATTCCTCGTACAGAAGAACTATCCGATTGGGTAATAGGCGTCATTTCCCCTCCGGAAGTTGGCACGGTGTACATATTGTAAATTCCCGAGCGATTGCTAGAAATTAGCATTTTTGATTTATCGGGTGAAAAACTCCCGCCTCTTATGGCTTCGTTATCCATCATTTGTTCGATGGTATAGGTTTTCATGGTTTCAGCAATGCTAGGCTCTGCGGGTTTGTTTTCTTTACAACCCCAAATGAAGGCAATTGCAAATACTACTGCTAGTTGTTTCATGATGTTTGTTTTTATTGATGTTTATTAAACTCCATCATTTCGAGCACTTCGACTGCGCTTAGCACAAGCTAAGTCGAGAAGTTGGTGATGACAGAGGGTGTTATTTTTAATTCATACTAAAACTCTTTGTTTCTTTAAAAGGTGAAACTTCCAAGGCTTCAATAGATTCCCTATATGCTTTCCACCGATTGGAAAAGAAAGTATTGGTTTTATTCAAAGCATCTTTCAAATCAGCTTCAGCATACTTCATTAAGTTTCTTTCTGTTTCTGTCAATCCTGTTTTTCGCGTTTGAGTATAAAAATTTGCACTACCAATACGTTGCATTACATTGGTTTCAGGGTTTCGGGTAATACCTTGACGTTTGTCTTCTTTGCCAATATACAAGGCAACTACAGAGTCAATAGCTTTGACTATAGCTTTAGATGCTTTAATCTGATCTTTGTATTTCTTCTTATCTAATTCTTTCAGTTCTTTAGAATACTTATTAGCCACATTTTTGCTTTCTACTAATTGTTTAACAGCATTGGCGGCTGTTTGGGTCATAGCAGCAATTTTTTCGGATGCGTGGTATACTTCATTCGCAGAAGCCATATCAACATTTAAACGTGGATCAGACTTTACAGTTATCATCGTTTCATCCGTTAGTTCACCAAAAGACATTTTGACCTTGTAAGTGCCTGGTTTTACGTTTCGACCGCCACGCTCTTTTTTGCTTTTACTGATTTTTCGGGATGGTCTATCCGGACCTTTTCCATCCATACCCCAGTAAATTCTGTGGAAACCTGCTTTTTCAGGAGTTTTATATTTTAAAGTGCGGATCAAGCGATCTCCATCATAAAATTGAAATTGAACAGAATCTTTTTTCTGAACTCCTGTCAACTCCTTTTTATCTTCGGATGCCATTTCATCTTTTTTGTCGGCATCATCCTTTTCTTCTGACTTATCTACTTTTTTCTTTCCTTCTTTTATATAATAGGTAATCATCGCACCTTCTTTACGATTCTCGGCATTAAATAGGGCATCACCACCAAAACGACTACCTGTAGGTTGCTGATAAGCTGCTTGATAAGCGGTCGGGGGAGTAAACAGTTTTGCATCCGCATTCAGAATAGCTTTGTTAGCTGCCAATGCCCGTAACGGACGAATATCATCCATTACCCATGCAGCACGACCAAAGGTACCAATCACCAAATCATGTTCTCTTGGATGAATAATCAAATCTTTGGTAGAAACCGTTGGGAAACCTTCGGTCCATTTTTGCCAATCTACACCTGCGTTGAAGGAAATATAAAGTCCATCATCTGTTCCTAAGAACATTAAATTTGTATTCTCACTATCCTCAACAATAGATAAGGTGTAACTCTGTACATCTGTTCCATCAACAATACGTTCCCATGTTTTACCGTAATTTCTGGTGCGGTATGCGTAAGGAGTATAATTAAATCTTCTATAATCATTAGCAATTAAAAGAGCCTCCCCTTTATTTTTGCTAGATGCTTTTATTTGCGGAATCCAACTTCCGGCAGGTAAGCCTTTGATATTTTTGGTAACGTTTACCCAATTCGCACCTCCGTTCTGAGTGTAATGTACCTGCCCATCATCTGATCCTACCCACAACATATCTTTTTCTACTGGAGAAGGTTCAACCACCAAAATAGTTGTGTAGTTTTCAGCTCCGGTAGCATCCATACTTAATCCGCCACTTTCACTTTGCTTTTGTTTTTCAGGGTCGTTGGTAGTCAAATCGGGCGAAATGATTTTCCAAGTCAGCCCCTTGTCCGTAGTTTTATGAACAAATTGACTTCCAAAATAAGCTGTACTATTATCAAAAGGATCTTGTCCGATTCCTGCATTCCAATTAAAACGGAGCTTGGTCTTTGCATCTGGTGGAGTAGGGCGTACAATATAATTGTTGCCAGTAATGTGGTCATAGCGTTGCACAAAACCTTGTTGGCTCATAGAATAGCCGTACTGTGAATTTTCTAAGTCAGGTACAACATCAAAACCATCACCAAAACTAATTTCTTGCCAATAGCTATTACGAATGCCTTGTCGTTTCCAAACATATGCAGGGCCTCGCCATGATCCGTTATCTTGCATACCGCCATAAACATTATAGGGCAATTCATTATCGATAGCAATATGATAGAATTGCGCTACCGGAATATTGCCAATAAAACGCCATGACTTACCACCGTCTTTCGAAATATTGAACCCACCGTCGTTACCGTTGAGTATGAACTGCCCATTATCTGGGTGTATCCAAAAGGCATGATGGTCAGGATGCACTCCATTGGTAACATCATTGCCATAGGCATTCATTAACTGTTTAAAGTTTTTGCCGCCATCTTCAGAAACATTTACAAAAGTAAATACAGAGTATACTCTATTTTCATTCTGGGGGTCTACATAAATTTCAGAGTAGTAAAAAGGGCGATTCCCAATATCAGATTTATTATTGATCATTTTCCATTTAAAACCACCATCTTCTGATTTATATAGTGCATTCTTTTTCGCTTCTACCAAAGCATATATTACATTTGGTTTTCCAGGAGCGATAGCTATTCCTATTCTTCCTAAATCGCCTTTGGGCAATCCGTCTTCATCAGTTAGTTTTTTCCAATTTTCACCCCCATCATGTGTCATGTAGAGTCCACTGCCTTTTCCTCCAGATTTAAAAAACCACGGGTCGCGTTTATGCTCCCACATTGCTGCAATAAGTTTGTTAGGATTGGTAGGGTCCATTACCAAGTCACCGACCCCCGTTTTATTGTTTACAAAAAGTACTTTTTTCCATGTTTCACCGCCATCTGTAGTTTTAAAAACACCACGCTCTGGGTGTTCGCCCCACGGAGAACCAATTGCACCCACATACACTGTATTAGGGTCGGTAGGGTCAATTTTTATTCTATGAATATGTCGGGTTTTTTCAAGACCCATAGCTTTCCAGTTTTTACCGCCATCTAAAGATTTATATATACCAAAACCCCCATTCAAGCTGTTTCTTGGGTTTCCTTCACCAGTACCTACCCAAATAACAGAAGGGTTTGATTGCTGAATGGCAACCGCACCAACAGAAGCGGTAAGCTCTTTATCAAACATCGGCTCCCATTTGATTCCACCTGAAATAGATTTCCAAAGTCCGCCAGAAGCAGTGCCCACATACATAATATCTGGATTTTCATGTACAGCATCAATTGCTGTAACACGACCGCTCATACCGCCAGGGCCAATGTTTCTTGGTTTTAGGTCTTGGACTAAGTCCATTTTAAAGTCTTGGGCAAAAAGGGGTAAGAGTGCAATAAGCATCAGTACCGAGAGTAGTAATTTTTTCAAATCAGTTAGTTTTTAAGTTGATTCTTAGGGTGAAAGGTTATTGGCGAAAGGTTAAAAGGTGTAGCATTTTTCATTACCATCCTTTCTCTTTTTACCTTTGTTAATTAGTCAAGCTAAATATACTGAAAACTTTAACGGAAAATCTTAAAGGGATGTTAAGAGCACCTCTAAAAACTCATTCGCATCATCAGAGCTTTTCTTAGACGAATAAAATTTATGAAGTACTATCGAGATACTACAAGAAAATTTTATAAAGTATAAGGGAAGCTCTGAGAACCCTTTGGGAGCAGGGATAACAAACAATCTGACTTCCTTATATTTTTTTGTGGAACAGCTATGGCCATTCCAAAAAAAATATGCCTTATATCTTATTCAGTACCCTTGATTTTTGAAAGAAATGGGTTTTTAGAGGAGCCCTTAAGAGAAACTATTTTACCTGTACAAACTAATTGAGTAAAAAGCGGATTCTATTATGAAACATTGAGGCATAATGTTATCTTTAGTAAAAGAAAAAGTTTAAACGAGTTCAATGAGTAATTAGCATTAATCCAAAAACTCATTCTCAATAAAAAAAATGTTCCAAATTCAACTACAAAAAGGAGAAATCATTCAACGCACTGGTGACTTGAATTCAAAAACATATCAGGTTGAAAAAGGTCTGCTTCGAAGCTATACCATTGATGATAAGGGAAAGGAGCACATTTTTATGTTTGCACCGGAAGGTTGGACGATAGCAGATAGTCAGCCTCCAGAAATTCCTTGTGATTTATATATTGATACACTCGAAGATTCTACTGTACAGGTTTTAGATAAGGACCTTTCTAGAGAGAATCCAAATACAGGGCTTTTGTTTAAACGCATTTGTGTTTTACAAAAAAGGGTGATTTTGTTTATGAGCGCTTCTGCGCTTGAACGCTATGAACATTTTAAGGAAACCTACCCCGATATCTTACAGCGGGTACCACAAAAAATGATTGCTTCTTATTTAGGGATGACTCCAGAAGCCTTGAGTAAGGTGAAAAGTAAACGCATACGGCAGAAATAACATTTTCATTTCTTAACCTAGGTTAATGCATTCCTAGACTAACTTTAAGAACTTTACATTTCAAAACTTAAAATAGATAAGAAATGAAAAAAGTTCTAGCCTTGGGCGCAAGCAATAGTTCAACATCCATTAATACATTATTCGCTACTTACGTAGCCAATCAGATCGGAGGTGTAGAAGTTATCACCGCAGATTGGGAGGAAATGGTTTTACCATTGTATAGTCCAGATTTGGAAGCATCTGCTGGTATTCCTGAGAATGCAAAGCAATTTAAAAGCCGTATCGAATCTGTCGATGCTATTGTTTTATCCTTGGCGGAATATAACGGTATGCCATCCGCAGCCTTCAAAAACCTTTGGGATTGGACATCTAGAATTGATATGAAATTCTGGGCTAACAAACCAATGTTATTAATGGCAGCGTCTCCTGGAGGTAGAGGAGGAGCAGGCGTGCTAGGGTTTGTTGGCAACTTGATGCCACATTTAGGCGGTAATGTTATTGCCCAGTTTTCATTGCCCTCTTTTCATACTAATTTTCAAAATGGACAGTTGATCAATGCAGAGTTAAATAAAGAATTGAAAACTAAAATCGAGCAATTTCAGGAGGTGATATAGTCTAAGAATCAACTAAAAAACCCAAACTAACCAAAAGGTTTAAAGCAACTAAGATAATTCTTACAGAGAATTTATTATGAAAGTTTAAATGCGAATTCCCTGGCGTCCTATAATTAACACGAATAAACTATCTTTAGATAAATATTATGTAAAAATCAGCGTCTTATAGCATAGAGAGCCAAACTAAATATCATGAATGATAAACTATCGCTAAGACTTCGCATAACCATTACCATAATTGTGACCCTTTTAATTTGGGGTCATTTGGCTTGGGACCATTTTCACGGTGGTATACCAACCCATTATCTTTTGCATGATAAAGATTTACCGGGAATACCCAATTGGTGGGGTGGTTTAACCCTTCCATTTTTCACCTGGTTTTTGCTCTACCGTATTCATAAAAGAACAGATGGGAGTGACTTGCCCGTCGCTTCAGAAAGCCTTCGAATTGTAATACTTCGATGTATTGCTGCTGCTTTGGTTTCTATTGCAATTGCGGTTTGCTTTATGAACAGTATTGAAGTAACTGACTATATAATGGGCACTATTTTTGTTTTGGCATTCTTTTTTCCACTATACAAACCTGAGTATCTACTAGGTTGGGTACTTGGCTCTACCTTTACCTTTGGGGCAATTATACCTATAGTTTTTGGAAGTTTGTTCGCTTTGGTGTTTTTTCTTCTTTATAAGATTCCAAGAATTATTACAAACTACTTTCAAGCCAAAAAAACTTAGTAGATTGCCTATCTTTTTTTAAATATCCCAAACAATTCATTCCCCATTCTAGGGGGAATCGAATTGTAACACCGTTCATAGGTTATAGTTTCGAAAAAAGGCTCTAAATAGCTTAAATACAATTTTTTATCACCTCCAAAAGGTCGTTTTTCCATATTCCCTGTTAAGGGAATATCAAACCAGACCCCAACCAATTTTTTGTTGGGTTTTAGAAGTTTTGCCATTTGTTCGGCATAAACATTTCGGTTATCATCCGTAGGTATGAAAGAGCAGAAAAAAGTTTGCTCGAAGATGAGATCGTATTGGGTTTTGTGCTGAAAAAAATCTTCAAGTAAAAGTTGTGACTTTGGAAATTCAGGATTTCTTTTTTGAAAATCCATCAGGGGTATTTCAGAAATATCCATCACAGTTACATTTTTAAATCCTTTTTTCCATAGATATTCTGCTTCATAGGCATTGCCCGCTCCAGGTATTAAAATTGAAATTTCTTTATTGGTAAGTTGATCTATATATTCCTTTATGGGGGTAGAAGGGTAGCCAATGTTCCAGCCCGTTTGTTGATTTTTATACCTCTTTGTCCAGTAGGTTTGTTCTTCCACGGATCTCATAATGGTTTAAAAATAATTAGATAGAACTTTAACAGAAATGAAATTGTTCATTCTACCCCTAATCAATAGGGATCCAAAAGTAGGAATAAATTCAATAATTTTACTTCAGACGACATTAGTTGTAGAAAAACTAAACCACCCTGCACTGAAAGCGCAGAAGTTTTTTTAACGAAGGAACTGTAACTCAATTTTAGCCTGTCCCGATTTTTGGTCGGGAAGCTAAAAACAACCATGCTTTTTTTTTGTTTTAAACTTCCCAATTAATATTGTTGTTTGGTTTGTTGATCCTTACCAGCTTGTAGTCGATACAATTCATTTTATTCCCACCAGTAGGTTTAACCCGTCCAATAGTTAGACCAGCCTGACTTTGTCATTCAGGCGGACTTGCCCGTCTAGCAGGCGAAGGTGAATTCCTCAATGCCTCGGGCTTGCCCTCAGGTACTTTACTTATTTGGCTTCTATTGCCATTTCACACCCATAAGTATCCTTAAAGAAATCATCTAGATCATCGGCCTTTAGTGATAGGTTTTTGATGTTTTCTTTTATCGTACCTGCATGACCCGTAAAAATATCGGAAAGGTGCGTTCGGTAGGATATATAAATACTGTTCTCATATATTGACAAAGAATAGGGTTCAACGTTCTTTTGCAACAAATACTCCAATAGTTCCTTAAGGTTTTGTTTTGGCAATTGGTTCAGGGGTGATGTTGCGATAAGATAATCCCTATTATAAACAAAGATTCTTATTAGGGCACTGCCTTGATGAAACTCCCAGGAATCCTTTCCGTCCCTTCCTAGAACGGGATCCATTCCCAATTCGGTCAGGGCCCCTTCCACGAAATTGGCAAAATGGCTTTTTTCAAATTCTTCCCAAATTGAAATATCCATATCATTTCCACAGTTGGCGCAGAACTCTATTTCCTGTTCAATGTATACGTCACATGAGTTACATTTGACCCTGAACGAATTGTCCGAGTAGGTAAAATCATCGATTTCCTTTATCAAGTCATTGTGTTTTACACCAAAGCCAACGTTGTCGGCATTGGCGAATTTAGAAGTGGTTACGCCAACCAGGTTTCCCATTTTGTTTAGCATGGGGCCTCCCGAGTTTCCTGGATTCACGGCGGCATCGGTTTGTATATAATGTCTGGTTCCTATGGGTTGGCTTGGTGATGATATGATACCTTCGGTAATGGTATAGGGCATTCCAAAAGGGTATCCGTTGATATAGACCTTTTGCGTACTTGAAAGGACTATATCTTTATTCAATGTAATTTCGGTTTCGAGGTTTTTGAACCCATCGATAGTTAAAAATGCCAGGTCCACTTCTGGGTTTATCATGACTACATTGGCAACAAACCTATCTTTTTTATAGTCTTCGACAGCTACAATTTTTTCACCTGCTACTACATGATAGTTGGTTATTATTTGGTTTTTTCCACTTATAACGAATCCACTTCCGGTTCCAGAGGCTGTTATGATTTTAAAAACTGATTTTTTTATATTTTCCATAATATTGTATGTGATTTAGTTGGTTATCCAAAAAGTTTAGTGAAAAAATCTTTACCGCTATTTTTTGAGACAGCCTTTGTGTCACCATTTAAAAAGCTGTAGTATGTTTCTAAAAGCTTTGGGGCGGCCTGGTCCGGTTCAAGACCTGAGGTTTTTTCCAAAACATCATAAAGAGCATTTTTGTGCAGTTCTTCCATATTAAAATTGTAAATCGTATAAAGAAAATTGTACTGAAGAAAATAGCACAAGGCGAAGTGGTCCTCTTCTTTGACGTATTTGGCGACAGTATTTTCTAGGTATTTGGCATCATCTTGCAATATCTTGACCGAGCTGCGCCACTTTAATGAAATAAAGGTTTCTGCATGGTAAGCATCTTTCATAAAGTCTTCTTTGGTCTTGGCGCAAAGTTTTTGCATGAAATTAGTGCCTTTGTCAATTCTATATTGAAAATCAATTTGAGTGTTGAACAGGTTATCAACGTATTCTTTTAATTTTGTACGAAGGGCGCCATGAACGTATGGCATGTTCGCGATTTTTAGCATTGCGATGACCATAAGGTTCCATTGAAAGCTATCCCATCTTTTTTCTTGAAAGTAGTTGCTATGTTCTTTATATTCTGTAAGTATGTCATTGATCTGTTGCCATACTTGTTCTGCTTCGCTACCTGTAAGTGGTTGTGTATTGGCTTCTTGATAAAAATCGGCTTTGTATTTTTCTACAAACTCATCATCGTATTTATCGGCATAAACACAAATTTCATGTAACACACCATATACTTTAAAGGGTTGACAAAGCGAAATTGGCGTTTCATATTCGAACCAAAGAGTATCTTGCTTAAGTTGTATCTGTGATAGTGTCAGCGGATTAAAGTTTATCTCGGCAATTTTTCGATAAAGGGCAACTTTGTTTGTATTGTTGGTTATTTTCAGAAAAGGTGCTTTTACCGAAAATGTCGTTTCACTTACATTGACCTGTATTTCGGCAGAACCCTGTCCGCGAACCAGAGCTATGTGTTCATTGGTATCTTTGTTCGATAACAATTCAGGGTTTATATAGTTTATGGTCTCTATAAGAGATGTTTTGTAATCTTCGATATCATAGGCTTCCGTCGCCTTGTTCCAGTGTGAGATATCTGTACGGGGTTCGGTTATACCTTGTATCGGTCTCTGAAATTTTGGTAATACGTTTTTCATAGAAAGTTGTTTTTTAAAAAATAGTAATAAGTTGTATTCTTAGGTACAACGGGTATTCATTTTGTTTGGTACAAATATCAGAGGTTATTTTTGATATAATAGACCTAATTTCAGTGAAATGGTCATCCCTGAAAATGGGGTGTAATACCAATTAGAAACCGAAACTGGAAAATGAATGATAAAGGGAGAGCCATTGATTCTATTAAAATAGACTATTCGCTTGGGCTACATAATTCAGGAATGTTTTTCATAACTAGTGTCCTGTCACCCCTCAAATGACGCACCAAGTCTTGTTCTTTTTCGTTTTTGTTCAAAAGACGCGCGTAGCTACGGCTATGCTTACTTTTTATCATTTCACAAAATTCAAAAAATAACTGCGACTTATCCGCCATTTGAGGCATGACACGACACTAGTATAAAATTAGTGTTATCGCCCGAATCCTTCCGCCTATGATGTTCTAAATAGTCGTTCACCATTTTGTCGGTAATATTGCCCGTACTCCAAACACCATAGCCACTTGCCCAAAAATGATTGCCCCAATAACGTTTTTTTAAGGAAGGAAACTCCTGTTGAAGTTTTCGCGAGGAACCACCTTTCAAACTTTTTACTATGGAACTTACGCTAAGTTTGGGAGCATATTCTATATGTATATGAACGTGGTCAGAACTGACTACACCTTTCAATATAGATATTCCATGGGATTCACATCCCTGTATCAAAAGTTCGCGGCAACGAGACTGAAGATCACCATGCAATACATTATACCTAATACTTGGTCGACCAAACAATATGACAGGTCAAACGACTAACAGTATGCGAGCCTTTTCTTATATTCGAACTCATAAACACCAATGTATAGATTTTTTCGCATCACTAAAGTACTGCAATGAAATTGCAGGGTTTTAAACCCTAATTTAAGACCAATAAAAAGTCATTAGAATTCTTTGAAGTATGATGATACCCCCAAAATTAAGACAGTAAATTGAAGAGCAAATGTACAATATAATTATACAGAAATTTATAAAACAAAGTTAATCGAGTTAATCGATATACTATTTTTCATATCAAAAAAATAGTATGTTTGCGATGTAGTGCGTTACTTTTTTTCTGAGCTACGCCAATATTATAACATACATTTTTTGGCTTTTCGTGACGAACACTCTTTTCGGATTTAAGAAAACCCTGTTTCTAGGGATAATACTTTCATGGTTTCTAGTGTAATTACTCTTAACTAGAAATGTTAAACTTGCCACGTAAACAAACTATATAATAAAATCTATAAAAGCACAAAAAATGAAAAAATACACAAGTTCAATAATTTTTAGTATTGCAATAATTGTCTCTTCTATTTTCCTTGGAAAAGCGTATGTTGACAGAAATAAAACGGAAGGAAAAATTCAAATAACAGGCTTAGGAAAGACTGATTTCACTTCAGACCTTATTGTATGGGAAGGGAAATTTCAAGCAGAAAACATTGATTTAAAACAAGCATACTTAACATTAGAAAAAGACAAAGAGTTAATTAAACAATATTTAACAGAAAAAGGAGTCTCTTTAAGTAATCTTGTTTTTAGTGCTGTAGAAACCAAACAAAAAACCAAAACAAACTATGGAAAAGATGGCAATTACGCTGGTGAAGAGTTTTCTGGATATCAATTGACACAGTCTATTCAGATAGAATCTAAAGAAGTAGGTAAAATTGAAAATATTTCAAGAGAAGTTACAGAACTTTTAAATAAAGGAATACAATTATATTCTGAATCTCCTCGCTATTATTATACAAAACTTGCCGATCTTAAAATAGAAATGATATCAAAAGCGACTGAAGATGCTAGAGTTAGAGCTGAGAAAATAGCTGAATTTTCTGGAGGAAAACTCGGAAAATTAAAGTCTGCAAAAATGGGTATTTTTCAAATCACAGGTCAAAATTCAAAAGAAAACCACTCTTGGGGCGGCACATTTAATACCAGTTCAAAAGAAAAAACAGCATCAATTACCATAAAGTTAGTCTATAAGATAAAGTGAATGCGTTTGGTAATATTTTTAAGAATTTGGCAAGGTGATGAAATGTCAATAGGTTAATTAGAAATACTAGAGGTTTCATAAATTATTCAAAAGAAGAAAACCAATATTTGATAGAACAAACATTCAGAATAATTGAAAAGATAGTATAAGCAATAACAAAATAAAGACATTTTAAAAATGAAAATAATTAAACGAATACTAATAACAATCATCCTAATACCAATAACAATAGGAGTAAATGCTCAAAATAGCATTAATATAACCGGAACATATAATGTAGGTGAAGGAGTTCAACTGAGTGTATTGGAAAATGGCAATTATGCTATTATCTATTATGGAGGTATTCAAACAGGAAAATGGCAGATAACAGATAATGATACTGTTCAATTTACACCAAATAAAAAAAATGTATTTGAATTATACGGAAGACACAATAAAGATTTAAAAGGTGATACAAAAATATTTTTCAACGGTTTTGAAGATAACCAAACATTTATTCAGTTAAACGCAACAGAAAAACGAAAATATACCATGCAACGGGTATTTAATGTTGGTGCCAATTGCTTTTCTTTTCCGTATGTACATACATTCAATACAAATGCAAATAATATTTTGCTTATGACTAAAAAATACGATCAAAAAAAAGGGAAAATTTTAACTTTTAATAACTCTGAAGGATATAATGATTTCATAGCTATTTCCACAGATCAAGAAGAAACTGAGATACATTCATTTACAGTTCTCTTTAAGGATGAAACACTTTATTTTAAAGACAGAGAGAAATATTATTCATCATTCTCTGATTCAAAACGAATACCATTAGAAGAAGATTCCGAAGAAATTAAATTTATCAGAAAGTTTATGGAAACAGAGGTAAATAAAAACATCTTTTACGTTAATCCATCTTATAATATGTTTGGAGGAGTTGAGAGTGATGAAGAGCATCAAGATATACATAAGCATCACCAATTTAATACAGAAAAAAATGCTTTTATAAATACAAAAAATTATGTAGAAGGAGAAGAACATATCAAAACTGATGATTCATTTCATAATATGTCACTTATCTATGCTTATAGGGTTTTAAAAGAGTTTACGTTACAAGAATCTAAGAATTATAAAGTAAATGAAAAATCACTATTTAAAGTTAAATGTATATGAAAACGAGATTTACAATTCTATTTACTTTAGTTAATTTATGTGTTTGTCTTGGACAAAGTAAAATTAAAAATGAAATGGGCACTAAAATTAGCGGAAGAGTTGTGGGAATAGAACACACAAAAAATAATTGCTATACTGCTGAAATAGAAAATTCAGGAATTTTAAAAACATACAAAGTATTAATTGATTCTACTAATTTAAAACACCCAACATCATTTACTTTTTTTAAAATAGGTGATAAAGTAGCGATTGTAGGAAAATATACAAGTACTAAGTCCTCTAATTTAAATATGACTGCTTGGGAATTTGAATTTATTCAGACTGATAGAGAATTTGAAACAAATTGCCAAACACCTTTAGAAAAAGATTCAGTTAAGCTCGAAAATATCGTTGAATTTAAAAATAACAACAATATTCCATCAATAAGATTTACATTACGAATAACTAATTTAAGTAATCGTTATATTCCAGCACTAAACGCTTCTAATAATGGAGTTACATTCAATAAAGAAACTGGAGAAGATTCAATAACCATGTTCTATTTTAATAATGAATCGAGAGGAATGGGAATTTATAATGGAATAGCTATTGAAAGGACAACCTTAAATAATGGAGGAGTTTCTGAAATTTCTGAAGAATTTTCATTAATTAATAAATGGATGGGGGATATAGTTGAAATTCATTGGAAGTATATGGGCATATTATCTGAAAAGGTTAAAGTAGATTTAAAAAAACGAATGATCATTAAACAAAATTAAAACTGTAAGGTAAGCTGTATAAAACATAGCTAGTAAGTCCTAAATTGAAAGTTGTGCATATTTGCAAAAAGCCAAATTTAAAAAATTAACAAAATTTTAATTTAGCTGATTACCAGTAACTTACATAAATTCAAGGTGATAAATGAACACTATGCCAATAGACCTTAATCAAAATGAATCATAATCAGCTGTTTTACAGATAATTAACTAACTGATTATTTACAAAATAAACTTAGGATATAAAATTAAAAAAACTATAAAATAAGACCAAATGAAAGACAGTAATTTATCACCAGAAGAAGCAAACAAGGTAGTTATTGAAGTAACAGACTTAAATCAAGAAAAATCGTATCTAGAAGCACTAGATAAAATGATACTTCTTACCCAAGATATTATAGACGCTGCATTTAAAAAAGTAGTATTCACTGTTGATTTTCCCAATCCAAAAATTGACCCAGAAGATTGGTGGAATTCACTGAGTAAAGACTGGAAAGATTGCTATACACGACTGAAGAAGGTCCTAGTACAATGCGTATTAATAAATGCGATTATGATTTTATTTTTATCTTGCAGCTTTGCACAAACAAACACTAAGAAGGCTATGTCAATGGAAACTTTATTTGCTGAACTGATTGCTGTAAAAGGTAATGAATATCTCAAAAAAGAGTATCAATTACGCGAGTTTGGAGGGGATGCAGTTGCTATGCTCCAAACCAAATTAAGTGATCAAGATTCTTTTACAAGGTTCTACGCTCGAATGATGATAAATTGGATCAGTGGACGATCACCGAAGAATCAGGAGGCATTGAGTTATCTGGATTCCTTACCTGTCAGATTAGCGCGCACACCTATAACCAGTCCATCACCTATGGGTGCAATGAGTTATTTAAACCTGCACTTCCAGTCAAGTGTAACGGATATACTTGCTGTGCATTTAATTAAGTTACCTGATTTTCCCCATTGGAGAATTGCTACAATTCTATTTTATTTAGAGTCACAAAAATCTCCAGAGGTTACGGATATATTACTCCGTTTTGTAAACGAAACGAGTAATGATGATTATAGAAATGTTGCATTAAATACAATTGATGCAACTAACGATCCCAATTTGAAATCTAAATTATTACAAGAAGAGTTAAGGTTGAAAGCACTAGAAAAGGAATTGCCCGAATCTCTTAAATCCAGACTTCTAAATTTGAACTAAACCACCCTGCACTGAAAGTGCAGGGGTTTCTTTGATGAAGAGCATCAAGATATACATAAGCATCACCAGTTTAATACAGAAAAAAAAGCTTTTATAAATACAAAAAGTTATATAGAAGGAGAAGAATATACTAAAAATGATAATTCATTTCATAATATGTCACTTATCTATGCTTATAAGGTTTTAAAAGAGTTTACGTTACAAGAATCTAAGAATTATAAAATAAATGAAAAATCACTATTTAAAGTTAAATGTAAGTAAAATAAAATATAATGAAAACAGTTGTTACTATAATTTTAGTTATAATTATTATCGCTAGTTACTCAGTCTTGACAGGAAGAAAACAAGTTAAAATAAATAAGGAAAACAATAAATTATTAACCATAGAAAACTACGAGTTGATACGAAACTCGCCTTATGCTGATGAATTAAGCAATTTTACCATTAGGCGAGAGGTAGATGAGATAAGATTCAGTAAAAATGGAGATTACACCTTATTTTTTCTAGCATTAGAAACTAATAATAAAGTTAGATTAGTAGGGTTAGATGGTTATGGAATAAGAGATAAAGAATTCTTGAACTATACAGTCAATCTAATCCGTAAAATAATTGAAAAAAATAGTGAAATGAGTTTACAAAAAAAGAATGAATAACTTGATACACAAACAACAGTAATAAAAACATGAATTACATAATATTAGACTTAGAAGCGACTTGTTGGAAAAACAGGAATTTAAAACAACAAAATGAGATAATTGAGATTGGTGCTTTGAAAGTTGACAAAGACGGAAACAACATAAGTGAATTTTCTGAATTTATTAAGCCGAAATTAAATCCTAAATTATCAAATTTTTGTAAAGAACTTACAACAATTGAACAAACCGATATCGACGCTGCCGAGACATACGAAATTGTGATTAATAAATTTATAAACTGGATTGATCAAAAAGAACCGTATATTTTATGCAGTTGGGGCTTTTATGACAAAAATCAGTTTGTAAAAGACTGTGATTTACATAAACTTAATAAAAATTGGCTGAAAAACCATATAAGTCTTAAACACCAATATGCAGACATTAAACACTTAAGAAAACCAATTGGAATGGGTAGTGCTCTAAAAAAAGAAGGATTAGAATTAGAAGGAACACATCACAGAGGAATTGATGATGCGAGAAATATTTATAAAATATTTAAGGCGAATTTTGGTAAATGGAAAATTAAAAACAATGTATAGTAAAAATGTATCAACAATAATGGCTAATTTATAGATACAAATATAATGGTGCACAAAACAAAATTACTGACTTGTGTATAATAATGCGAAAAAAGCTATTTAAAGTTAGATATAATAAGATTAAGAATTTTTGAATTATACAGTCAATCTAATCTGTAAAATAATTGAAAAAAATAGCGAAATGAGTTTACAAAAAAGAATGAATAACTTGAAGATAGAATAAAAACAAACAAAATGAGAACAAATTTAGTCTTATTGATTTTAGTAATGTGCTTTACATTTCATTCATGTACATATAAGAAAAAACAAACCTACAACCATCCAGATAAAGAAATTGTTGAAGTATGGAGTAACTTTTTGAAAACAATCGAGCAAAAAAACAAAAACGAATTCAGAAAGTTATCCTCTAATAAAATTGACTGCTATGTTTGCCCAGATAATACACCTCAAGAATATGAAGAACTCAATAAATTAAGAGCAGAAAATGATGATTGGCATGAAATTTATAATAGTAAAACCCACATATCAATAGACACCTTTTTGCAACAAGATCTTAATATTATTTTTAACAGTGATTTTGTCACTATTTTAAAAACCAAAAAAACTATATTTTCCAAGGCAGATACAAATGTATATCAGATTTTGGTAACAACCACCGAACCTACTTTAGAGCATGAAGGCGGACAGCATAATTTTAAGTTCAAAAAAGAAAACGGAATTTATAAATTTTGTGAAATAGGAACAATCCCATAAACCTAACAACTGTGACTAATAAAATAAAATTAGAACAACTCAATCCCGAAAAAATGAGCGAAATAAAAGTTTCGTTTTCTGTCGGGATTTCTAAAATTAATAATGCTGACATTATAGTGATAAAGTTTTCTGGTGAATATGACTCTGACGACGATGCCCATTATATGTACGCAAAAGGGCAGTTCGGTTTAATGGCATATCAGCCAATGGGTGCAATTTTAGATTTTAGAGACCTTGAATATTATTGGGGAGATAAAATGGACATAGTATTTAGTATTGGAGTAGGCCAATATACAGATAGCGATTTTCCAACAGCCTTACTAATTGGCGATAGATGTAAAAAAGCAATAGGAACGCTTGTACATGATGATCCAAATAGTATAGAGCTAGCAACAGATAAAGAGTGGATTTTCGAAACCCTCGAAGAGTCTTGGAAATATATAGAACAAAAAATATAACAAGAATAACGAAATGGAATTCGAGGATTTACCAGAAAGATGGAAAACAAAAATAGAAACCTATTTAAAATCTAAAGGAGAAACCAATCGAAACAAATTACTATGCGATGATTTTTCTATAAATGAAATTGTAGAAATAAAATTTGAAGATGGTTCTTATGCAGAGTTTAGGTATCCTTTAGTAATTAAAGCACCAGAATATAGCGAAATAGGTGTATTTACAGAACATTGCGGATATCATATATTTAATTTAATGGGAACAGTTATTACTATAAAAACAGAGGAGTAATGAAAATTGAACTAGACGACAACATAGCCAAAAAATTGAATATAAACCAAAAAGAAGCTTTAGAACTTCTTGCCGTTGCAATCTATAAATCGAAAGGAATTCACGGAACAATGGCAGGGAGAATTTTAGGAATAGGTGAATATGAGTTTCATGGACTCTTATCAAAATACGGCTTTACTGTAAATTATGACATTGATGATTTAAAAGATGATATTGAAACCTTAAAAAATTTAGATTATTAGCTTATTGAAATCAATAAACAAAAGGCTAACATAATGAACAAAACCAAAGAAAAAGGCATAAAGAAAAAAATAAATGAATTTGATGAAAATGAAGATATCAATGGTCTTGATAAACTTTATAATGAAGTTTCAACAACAGGTTCAGTTGTGCTTAAGCAGGAGTTGTCGGAAGCCTACCTAAGTATTAAATTCGTTTACGCCATGGATTATGATTGTGGTAAAATTGAAGGAAAAGAAACCGTTTTTGACATGTTAGAATGGATTGATAAAGCCGAAAAGCTTACTCCTAAAAAATCATTCAGTTCTTATAGAGGTTCCTGCTATGAATTGATAGTTGACCAAGTAAAACAACCTAAAGATAAAGAAAAATACATCCATAAAGCTATTGAACAATATGAAAATTGGATAAAAGAGAACCCTAAAGAATTCAAAGCTTATACTGAATTGGCACAAGCAGTACTCAAAAAAAATATAATTTTAAAAAGATACAAACCCGTAGATTTTGAGCAAATTATGTCACTCTTCTCTAAATCAATCGAAATAGACCTAAAAACATTAGAAGTAGAAAAGGGCTAT
>QILY01000307.1 GCA_003232155.1 Maribacter sp. | reverse complement strand
GATAGAAGCTATTTATACTGCAAAATCTATAATTACAGGAATATCCTTTAATAAAACCATGCTTTCTGAGGGAAAAATAAACATGGAACTGGATGTTGTTCTTAACCAAATTTCATCCAAGAAGAAGAAAAAGGTAATACCATTAAAGAGAATTTTATTCCCTCGAATTAGGAAATATTCAGCTGTTGCAGCTATTGGTATTCTTTTTATTGTTTTAGGAAATTCCTTTCTAAGCGGTTCTTCGGAAGTAACACATAAGACGGGTTTTGGTGAAATAATTGATTTAAAACTTCCGGATGGTACATCAGTTGTCTTAAACGGAAATTCTGAAATCAAGTATGATAAAGGCAATTCACGAAATATAAAACTAAAAGGGGAAGCATATTTCAAAGTAAAGTCCATTCCATCTACAAATGCAAAATTCTGGGTAAATACAAAAGATCTAAAAGTTGAAGTATACGGAACTCAATTTCATGTAAATACCCGTGAAAAGAAAACCGATGTTTTGTTAGATGAAGGTTCGATCCACTTGATTTTGCAAAATGGCACTACAAAAAAAATGGTTCCTGGCGAATTAGTTTCTTATTCAAAAGAGAATAATGAGGTAACTCACCAAAAAGTAACTAAAGAACTCCCCTATTCTCTTTGGCGAGAAGGCACTTATGTCTTCAATAACACCGCATTGCAAGAGGTGATGAACAACATAGAGTATACTTACGGAGTTGAAGTGGAATTCATTGACGAAGAACTGAAACAACAATTATTAACTGGGGGCATACCTAATCAAAATCTAAAAATTTGCTTGTCAGCAATTGAAAAATCGACAGGAACCCGAATTGTCCAAAAAGACAATAGACTTATACTATTTAAAAACTCAATAAACTGAACATTATGAATGGAAAAAGAATTATGAACATGCTGCTTTTGGCATTCCTTTTTATAGGAATGATGGCCAATGCAGCCAAAAAGGAAGAGGCTTTTGAAGCTGATAAAATCGTACCGTTAGCTGATTTTCTAAATGATATTAGTGAAGCGCACGATGTGTTTTTTACCTATAACCCAAATGTAATATCTGGGGCTAATTTAAACCCAGAAGAATACAAATACAACTCTATAGGTAGAATTATTAATAAACTCGAGAATAAAACTAAATTTAAATTTGAGTACTTAGGAAACAAATACTATGTAGTTCATCCTAAAAAAGTAGAGAGACTACTTATTGAAAAAGTAGGCACCACTGAGGCACATGGTTTTACAGCTATCAAAGATTTAACCGTATTACAGAATTCAATAACAGGTAATGTAACTGATGATAGGGGCAACCCATTACCAGGAGCAACTATTCTTGTTAAAGGAACAACAAATGGTACAACAACAGATTTTGATGGTAATTACACTATAAATGCTGCTTTAGGTAGCACTTTGGTTATTTCTTATATAGGTTTTACTACAAAAGAAATCGTTGCAAATAACACTACTATGGATGTCTCTTTAGTTTCTGGGGTTGAGTTAGAGGAAGCCATTGTAATTGGTTCACGTAACCCGAACAGAACTGCAACAGAAAGCGCAGTACCAGTTGATGTAATCGATATGAAAGAGCTAAGTAGTGTTGCGCCTCAAGTAAATTTAAATCAAATTTTAAATTATGTAGCTCCTTCATTTACATCTAATACACAAACCATTTCAGATGGTACAGATCACATTGACCCAGCTTCTTTGAGAGGTTTAGGACCAGATCAGGTATTAGTATTGATAAATGGTAAAAGAAGACATACTACTTCATTAATAAATGTAAACGGAACTTTTGGACGAGGAAGTGTAGGAACAGATTTGAATGCTATTCCGGCTGCTGCCATTAAACGTGTTGAAGTACTAAGAGACGGTGCTGCTGCCCAATACGGTTCTGATGCAATTGCAGGTGTAATCAATATTGTATTAAATACAGCGGTAAATGAGTTGACCGCTGCGGTAACCACAGGCGCAAATTTTTCTAAAAATGCGAACGGACAAACTGGTGGTTCTGATGGGGAAACAACTAATATAGCTATGAGCTATGGTTTACCTCTTGGTGATAAAGGAGGGTATTTGACTTTTGCAGGAGATTTTGATGTACGACAAGACTATAACAGAATGAGAGAGTGGGAAGGTAATGTCTTTAATGCTTATAATACTGTAGAAAGATTCGCACTTGAAGATGGTTATGATATTGCACTTTTGCTAGATGATGATGTTGCCGATGTAATTCAATATGCAAATACGGCCGGAATCGATTTAAACGGTGCCACAACCAAGGAAGAACTAAGAACAATTCTATCAGCTGATGTAACTGATTCTGAAATAGCGGCCAGAGGCCAACAACGAAGTGATTTTAATATGCGCGTGGGACAGTCAGCTTTACGAGGAGGTAGGTTTTTTGCTAATTTCTCACTTCCCTTAGATAACAATGGAACGGAATTATATTCTTTTGCAGGAATTAGTTCTAGAACTGGTAATTCAGCTGGTTTTTATAGGCTACCCAATCAAAGTAGAACCTTTACACCTGCTTTCATCAATGGTTTTTTACCAGAAATCAATTCAAATATAAATGACCGCTCGTTATCGGTCGGTATAAAAGGAACGATTGGAGACTGGAACGTAGATTTCAGTAATTCGTTTGGAGAAAATTCTTTTTTATATACTATAGGAAATACATTTAATGCCTCTTTGCAGAGTTCTTCGCCTACTATTTTTGATGCGGGAGGGTTTTCATTTTCCCAAAATACGACCAATCTAGATGTTAGTCAATTTTTTGACGATGTGATGTCTGGCCTAAATATTGCTTTTGGAGCAGAATACAGAGTAGAAAATTATAATATAATTGCGGGTGAAGAGGCATCTTATGCACAATATACAGCTGACGGACAAGTAATAACCTTGGCATCACAAGAACCCGCACAAGACTTCTTTGGAAATTCTAGACCCGGTGGTTCTCAAGTTTTTCCAGGCTTCAGTCCTGACAATGAGCTCTCTAGGGGTCGAAGTAGTATTGCTGGTTACTTTGATGTTGAAGCAGATTTTTCAGAATCTTTTTTAGTAAGTTTTGCCACTAGATTTGAAAATTATAGTGATTTCGGTTCTACTATTAATTTTAAACTGGCTTCAAGATTTAAAATTTCAGATAATGTAAATATTCGTGGAGCTGTTAATACAGGCTTTAGAGCACCTTCATTACACCAAATCAATTTCAATTCAACATCTACAATTTTTGATCAGGATGGCAACCCACAAGAGGTTGGTACTTTTGCCAATGATAGTAGAGCGGCCACCCTTTTAGGAATTCCACAACTCAAAGAAGAAACATCTAGCAGTGTTAGTCTTGGGTTTACTGCTAAATTACCAGATGCCAACCTAACGATTACGGTAGATGGCTATTTAATTAAAATAAATGATAGGGTAGTATTTACTGGACAGTTCGAAGGACCCGGCACCGGTTCAGAGTTAGATGTACTTTTGGCGCAGGCAAATGCCACTGCCGCTTCATTTTTTGCCAATGCCATCGATACAGAATCTAAAGGTATAGATGTTGTATTGACCCATAAGGCGCAATTAGGGGATAACTGGAAATTAAAATCAGATTTGGCAGGTACTTTTTCCCAAACCCGACAGGTGGGTGACATAAATGCTTCCCGTGTTTTAGAAGATGCAGGCTTAATAGATACTTATTTTCCAGAAGATAGTCGAGTCTATCTAGAAGAAGCCGTTCCTAGAACCAAGATCAACTTATCAAATACCTTGACTTCTAACAAAATGGTATTCTTTTTAAGAAATGTTCATTTCGGAGAAGTTACAGAAGCTACAACTAATATAGATAGGCAACAGGTTTTCGGAACAAAGATAGTCACCGATTTATCTGTTGGATATAAAGCAACCGATGCGCTTACTTTTACAATTGGAGCAAACAATTTATTTGACATTTATCCAGACAGAGCTGCACAAGAATTGGCAGATGGAGGAAACAATCGAAGTTCTGGTCGTTTTGATTGGTCTAGAAGAGCACAACAATTCGGAATCGGTGGACGGTTTTTATTTGCACGTGTGAACTTTACTCTTAAATAAACTTTTATCTCATTATTAGACAATTTGCAAAAAAAAGCTGCCTAACTAGGCAGCTTTTTACATTCATTAACATTCTCTACAGAACACCTATTTCATCAAACGTTTAAATTATTTCTTAATCATCAGGGTGCATAAATGCCTGCTTACTTAGAAGTGTTTCTTCAGATTCTACATGATCTTCATCAGGTATACAACAATCTACAGGGCATACCGCAGCACATTGTGGCTCTTCATGAAAGCCCATACACTCTGTACATTTATCTGGAGATATATAATATAATTCATCGCTAATAGGCTCTTGTACCTCATCAGCATTTACAGCTTTTCCGTTAGGTAAAACCACATCACCTTTCAATGAGGTTCCGTCACTGTATCGCCATTCATCAGCTCCTTCATAAATTGCGGTATTTGGGCATTCTGGCTCACAGGCTCCACAATTGATACATTCATCAGTTATTATAATTGCCATAGTTTTCTTCTTTTTCTACTCCGAAGCTTCAGAGTTTAAATATTCGTTTCCGAAAGGGTTCACAAAACCTACTTTAAATATCTATTTCTAATTCATTTTGTAACTTTATTGCAAACAGTTCTGCATATAAAATCATTTCAATATCTGTACTTTTGCACAAAGGTATAACCTAATACAATTTTGCACAAATATATGAACGACCATCGCAAAATATTTATTGCTTTCGTTAAATTGGGTACATTTCTTAATGATTTTTGTAATTCAAATATCACAGAAAAAGAATGGTCGCGAAAATTGAACAAAATTATCACTTTAGCTGGGCATCATAATGGCTGGTTTACCAAAGAAAATATTCTTTTTGCCCTGAAAAGTTGGAGCGAATTACTGACTGAAGAAAAGTTAAAAGAATGGTTGTCAAATTATGATCTTGAAAAGAATACCCCAAAATCTGTTGCCATTATTATGGCCGGAAATATTCCTTTAGTAGGTTTTCATGATTTTTTAACGACGTTGATTACAGGAAATACCGTTTTGGTGAAACTATCATCAAATGATAGGGTTCTTCTCCCCTTTCTTGCAGAATACTTGATTGATTCTGAACCCTCATTAGCAAAAAACATATATTTTATTGAAGACAGATTAACTGATTTTGATGCAGTCATAGCTACCGGCAGCAATAATACAGCGCGCTATTTTGAGCATTATTTTGGTAAGAAACCTAATATTATCCGAAGAAACAGAAACTCTATTGCCGTACTTACCGGAAACGAAACTACAGAGGAACTTTCCGCATTGGGAGAAGATATTTTTCGGTATTACGGTTTGGGCTGTAGAAGTGTTTCAAAACTCTTTGTACCTACAGCATATGATTTTACACTGTTTTTTGAATCTGTATACAGTTATAATCCTATTATAAATCAAGCAAAATATGCCAACAATTACGATTATAATAAGGCAGTGTATTTAATGAGTGAATTTAAAATTCTAGAAAACGGGTTTTTAATGCTGAAAGAAGATGAGAGCTACGCCTCCCCTATTTCATCTGTATTTTATGAGTATTACGATTCATTGGAAAACTTGAAAGAAAAATTGGAACAAGAAGCTGATAAAATACAATGTAAGGTGTCTCAAGGGGTATTTGAAAATGAAACAGTGTTTGGCACTACTCAAAACCCAAGTTTGGGAGATTATGCTGACGGAGTGGACACTGTTGATTTCCTGTTAAAAACATAACAGAATAATTGATGTTCAGTAGCTGTGTTTTCCTTTTAATTTATGACCTTTAGCATCTTTAAATTTTAAATCACACTGAACTTAAATTCAGCACAAGTATGAAGAAACATAATTTTAGCGCAGGTCCTTGTATTTTACCTCAAGAAGTTTTGTTAAAAGCCTCTGGGGCTGTAATGGATTTTAATGGATCAGGTCTTTCATTGATCGAAATTTCTCACCGTAGTAAAGACTTTATAGCTGTTATGGAAAATGCCAGATCATTGGCCATAGAGCTTTTAGGTTTGGAAGGTAAGGGTTATAAAGCCCTATTTCTTCAAGGCGGTGCCAGTATGCAGTTTTTAATGGTAGCATATAATCTATTAGAAACCAAAGCTGGGTATCTGAATACAGGTGCTTGGAGTGATAAGGCCATAAAAGAAGCAAAGCTTTTTGGTGAAGTAATTGAAGTAGGTTGCTCCAAAGATGAAAATTTCAAATACATTCCTAAAGGGTACCATGTACCCAAAGGACTTGATTTTCTTCATTTAACCTCCAATAATACCATTTTTGGAACCCAACTGAAGAAATTTCCGAAAACTGATGCGCCTTTAGTATGTGATATGAGTTCTGATATTTTTTCTCGTCAGATGGATTTCTCACAATTTGATTTGATATACGCGGGAGCACAAAAAAACATGGGTCCTGCAGGTACTACCCTAGTTGTAGTAAAAGAAGATATTTTAGGAAAAGTCTCTCGTAAAATTCCTTCTATATTAGATTATCAAGTACATATTTCAAAAGATAGTATGTTCAATACTCCCGCTGTTTTTCCGGTTTATGTTTCAATGTTGACCTTGGAATGGTTGAAGAATATGGGTGGAATTGCTGCTATTGAAGAAATTAATAGGAAAAAAGCGCAATTATTATATTCTGAAATTGATTTGAGTCCAGTATTTAATGGTTATGCCAATAAAGAAGACCGTTCTTTAATGAACGCAACATTTGATTTAACTGATGATAAATTAAAAGAGCCTTTTGAAACTATGCTAAAGGAAGCTGGTATAAACGGACTTAATGGCCACCGTTCTGTAGGCGGGTACAGAGCATCTATGTACAATGCCCTTTCATTGGAAAGTGTTGGTATTTTAGTAGATGTTATGAGTGAAATGGAAAGAAAAGGGTAAAAGAATTCGTTGTCGGTTGATAGTTGTTCGTTGATAGTGAACAAAACCAACAACCAACAACCAACAACCAACAACCAACAACCAACAACCAACAACCAACAACCAACAACAGACAACTATATGAAGATTCTAGCAAACGACGGTATAGCACAAACAGGAATTACTGCATTAGAAAAAGAAGGTTTTGAAGTCTTGACAACTACCATCGCCCAAGAACAGCTCATAAGCTATATCAATGATAATAAAGTTGTTGGGCTATTGGTACGCAGTGCTACAAAAGTTCGAAAAGATATTATTGATAGCTGTTCTACGCTAAAACTAATTGGCCGTGGTGGTGTTGGTATGGACAATATTGATGTTGCCTATGCTAGAGAAAAAGGTTTGCATGTAATTAATACGCCTGCAGCCTCTTCAGAATCAGTAGCTGAGTTAGTATTTGCGCATTTATTTGGGGGAGTTCGGTTTTTATATGATGCCAACCGCAATATGCCTTTAGATGGTGATAGTAAGTTTAAACAACTCAAAAAAGCATATGCCAAGGGTACCGAGTTAAGAGGAAAAACATTAGGTGTTATTGGTTTCGGACGAATTGGTCAAGCAACCGCTAAAATAGCCTTAGGTGTGGGTATGAAAGTAATATATTCAGATCCTTATATAGATACTGCATCGGTTTCGATTTCTTTTTTTGATGGACAAACCGTAAGTTTTGATTTTAAAAGTATTTCAAAAGAAGACCTTTTAAAAGAAGCTGATTTTGTTACGGTTCACGTTCCTGCCCAAAAAGAATATGTGATTGGCAAAAAAGAGTTTGAACTCATGAAAGATCATGCAGGTATTGTCAATGCAGCACGTGGTGGAGTTATTGACGAAGTGGCCTTAGTTGATGTTTTGGATAGTAAAAAAATAGCCTTTGCAGGCCTTGATGTCTATGAATCAGAACCAAGGCCAGAAATAAAAATATTAATGCAACCCAATATCTCATTGACTCCACATATCGGCGCTGCTACAGGTGAAGCACAAGATAGGATCGGTTTAGAATTAGCCAGTCAAATTATTTCACTATTAAAGTAAATCAATCACAACGACATAGAACAAAAAAGCAACTTCGTTTTCTGTGACTCATTTTATAGTCAAATTGGCATAATGTATAATCTGGGTTTAAAGGAACTTTTCTTCTCACCTGTTTTTTGTACATTACACTTTTAACTATAAATACATAAACACAAATGTCAGGATTATTAGATTTACTAAACAGCCCAATGGGCAAACAATTAATAAGTGGGGTTGCTGGTCAAACTGGGCAATCAAGCGATAAAACTGCTGGTTTATTGAGTATGGCGATGCCCGTATTAATGGGTGCTATGAAAAGAAATGCTTCAACACCTCAAGGTGCTGAAGGTTTGTTGAATGCATTGAACAGCAAACATGATGGTGGTATTTTAGATAACCTTGGCGG
>QILY01000018.1 GCA_003232155.1 Maribacter sp. | reverse complement strand
TATCTATCTTCATCCATAGTAAAAGCAGTACGCTCCCAATCACACGAACAGCCTAATTTTTTGAGTTGTTCTAAAATCACGCCTCCGTATTCATGGGTCCAATCCCAAGCATGTTTCAAGAATTCTTCACGGGTTAAATCACTTTTATTGATGCCTTGCTCCTTTAATTTAGCAACTACTTTAGCCTCAGTAGCAATAGAAGCATGATCCGTACCGGGCACCCAACACGCATTTTTACCCATAAGTCGTGCTCTTCGAGTTAATACATCTTGTATGGTATTGTTCAACATATGCCCCATATGAAGTACACCAGTAACATTTGGCGGCGGAATTACAATAGTGTAAGGTTCCCTATCATCGGGAGTGGAGTGAAAGTAGCCGTGTTTCATCCAGTAGTCATACCAATGATTTTCTACTGTTGTGGGTTCATATTTTGATTGAATATCCATTTTTTGGCACTGTTTTTGTCTACATAACCTAGTATTAAAAATATACCTGAGATTACATATGTTAAATTTATAGAGATGTAATGGGTTTTTACCCAAAATTAAATACGAAACAAAAATAAGTAACGTTAGTATATAAGAAAAGAATTTTAGAGGTTCATTAAAAACATTTACTTTTGGGATTCGCCCTAAATTAAAAGAACATGAAAAAAATAGTACTTATATTGTTTATTGGCTTACTAGGGTTTGGTTTAACTGCACAAGAAACTGTAGCAAAAATTGAATTTAAGGCTGAGACTGTAGATTACGGTGCAATAGAAAAAGGTAGTGATGGTATTCGTATATTTGAGTTTACAAATACAGGTAATGCACCGTTAATTATCAGTAAAGTAAGTTCTAGCTGTGGCTGTACTATACCTAAAAAACCTGAAAAACCAATTTTACCTGGTAAAACTGGAGAAATTCAAGTAAAGTATGATACGAACAGAGTAGGTCCTATTCGAAAGGCCATAACAGTAATTTCAAATGCGGATACACCTACCAAGATTTTAAAAATTAAAGGAGAAATAAAAGCTCCGGAAGGAAAGTAGTAATACGCTACATAAAAACCCTGATAGTATATGTTATCAGGGTTTTTCTTTGAACATATTTTTAAGAACAAAAGTGAAGAGTAAATCAGAGTCGTATCGCTCAATACGCAACCGAACTTTTTTCCCTTCCCTTTCATTAAGCATGTGCAGAATCTCTTGAAGTTTATATTTATGAACACTCTTACCATTAACAGCAAGAATAACATCGCCTTCTTTTAATCCGGCAGCATCTGCTGGACTTCCTGCACGTATACCTGAAACAATAATCTCGGGCACTAAACTAAGTCTTGTTTTATTTTCAAAAAGAATTTGAACATTACCAAATGATTTTTCCTTTTCTTTTACAATACCATGTGCATCTGCAATACTTTCGGCAATATAGCGAAGCCCATTATGTTGTATGTCAATACCACTCATATTATATTGAAAAGGAGTATTGAAATACCCGTTTTTTCGTAGCGTAACTTCCTTATTGGGATAATCAAAAACAATATTAAATCTTTTTAAAACTTCACCGCCAATACTGCCGTTTCTGTTTCCTAAACTTTTGATTGCACTAAAAGACTCCATATTTGGAAAAGCGGCCTTAGCGTCTTGTATTGAAAAATCGCCTATTTGTATAGTACTTACCATAGTACGTTTGCCATAAATATTTCCGCCCAATCCCCTTCCTAAAAAATCATCATAATTTTTATCGGGTATATCTAAGTTATCTCCTTCAAAAAGCCATCACTACTTCCTGTATCGACCAATAATTTTACCGGTACACTATTCGCATCTTCAAAAATCACCTTTCCGTCTATATACGCTTTCTTATTCCGTATAGACAAAGGCAATGTTTGACTTTTTCTGTTCTTTTTGTGAGTATAGCTATCTGGATTATGAAACTTGATGTTTTTAGTACTGTAGTTAATATCAACTACAAAGTCTCTGAACAAATCATAACCTATAATCCCATGAATAGCCATGAATAGGAATACCCAGAGAAGGGGAAAAATTCAATTCCTTGTCTAAAACCACATACAATTTCTGGTTGTGGTTTTTGATTTTACCCATCTTAAAAAAGTTATTCAGAGAACGTAACGCTTTTATAGGCTCACCGCTGCCCAAACCTCTGATAGTGACTTCTGAAACTGTATTTATTTGAACAGAATCTTGATCGGACAAATTAAAAAGTATTGGGTTGCTAACACCTGAATCTAGAATAAAGGATAGCTTAGTTCCATTTACTTCCATAGGAATGACCATCACATTATTAATCAAACGAAATTTAACTTTTTCAAAGTTTTTCCCCTCTGGCAAATTGAATGCTTGTGCGCTCACAAAAATTGGAAAACAGCATATAAAAAAAATAATATAGCATCTGTATAAAGCCAACTATCTTGTTTTTAGTTATTTATAAAAGCTTTAATTTACAAATAATTTTCGTTGTGTGTGTATTATTTAACACTATGTTGGTTGAGTTAAATATCATCTTCGATTATTGTTTTGTCCGTTAGTATTTCCCATTTTTGCTTAAAATTTATTGAATATGCCATCGATATCATATAAAGGGCGGGCTATGCCCCAATCTCCTATACGTAAACTCGTTCCTTACGCAGAAGACGCAAAAAAACAAGGCGTAAAAGTCATACATCTTAATATTGGCCAACCAGATATCAAAACACCTCAAGTTGCCCTAGATGCCGTCAAAAACAATACATTAGATGTCATTGCTTATAGCCGAACGGAAGGTTCAGAGGAATATCGAGAAAAGTTGACGAAATACTACGCTAAAAATGAAATACATGTAAACGCCCAAGATATTATTGTGACCACGGGAGGTTCTGAGGCCCTATCATTTGTTATGGGAACAATTGCAGATACTGATAATGAAATTATCATTCCTGAACCTTTTTATGCCAATTATAATGGTTTTGCCACTGCTTCCGGTGTAAAAGTGGTTCCGGTAATATCTGACATAGACACTAATTTTGCTTTGCCCCCCATTGAAGAGTTTGAAAAACTTATTAGTGAAAAAACCAAGGCAATCCTTATTTGCAACCCTGGCAACCCTACAGGATATTTATATAGTAAAGAAGAAATACAAAAACTGGCCTCAATTGTAAAAAAACACAATTTGTTTTTAATAGCTGATGAAGTGTATCGGGAATTCACCTATGACGGTAGAGAGCATTATTCCATTCTACAAGAAGTAGGTATTGAAGAATACGCAATTATTGTTGACTCTGTATCAAAAAGATATAGTATGTGTGGTGCGCGTATAGGTTGTTTGGTTTCAAAAAACAAAGAAGTCATTGCAACTGCAATGAAATTTGCTCAGGCACGATTATCACCTCCAACTTATGCGCAAATTGCCAGTGAAGCTGCTTTAGAAACTCCTCAGAGCTATTTTGATGATGTAAAAGAAGAGTATGTTGAACGCCGAAATATTCTCATTGAAGAACTAGAAAAAATCGAAGGCGTTAAAGTTGCCAAACCACAAGGTGCTTTTTATTGTATTGCCGAACTGCCCATTACTGATGCTGATAAATTTGCGCAATGGTTATTGGAAAACTTCAGAATTAACAATGAAACTGTTATGGTAGCTCCAGCAGGTGGATTTTACGCCACTGAAGGACTAGGTAAAAATCAAATACGAATTGCTTATGTATTAGACAAAGAAAGTCTTAAAAGAGCTGTCAACATACTAAAAAACGCTCTTAAAAGTTATAAAAATTGATGGTAGTCCAACAAAACATATCTCTCAAACCCTACAATACTTTTAGCATAGATGCTAACGCGAAATTCTTTTGCGAAATAAATAGTATTGATGATTTGGCTCAAGTATTACAGTTAGATGAATATCCTGAAAAACTCATCATCGGTGGCGGAAGCAATATACTTATCACCAATGATATTAATGCTTTGGTCTTATATATAAATATTAAAGGAGTAGAGATAGTTGAAGAAGATGAGAACCATGTAACGCTTAAAATTAATGCGGGGGAAAACTGGCACCAAATAGTACTCTGGGCCATAGATCATGATTATGGCGGGCTAGAAAATATGTCATTGATCCCTGGCAATATAGGCACAGCACCTATACAAAATATTGGCGCATATGGGGTAGAGCTAAAAGATACTTTTATCAGCTGTGAAGCTATGGAAATAGCTACGCAGCAACTAGTTAAATTCACTAAAAAGGCATGCCAGTTCGGGTATCGCGATTCACATTTTAAGAATGCAGGAAAAGGAAAATATGTGATTACATCGGTGAATTTGAAATTGACCAAAAAAAATCATATGTTGAACACTTCATATGGTGCTATTGAAACAGAACTTGAAAAACAAAGTATAAAAACCCCAACTATTAAATCTATATCAAATGCCGTAATTGCAATTCGACAAAGTAAATTACCTGACCCTGCTAAATTAGGCAATAGTGGTAGTTTCTTTAAAAACCCTGTAGTTTCGCAGTCACAATTCGATACTTTTACAAAAAATAACCTTAACGCCCCGTTTTATAAAATTTCAGAAGAGAGCTATAAAATTCCTGCAGGCTGGCTTATTGAAAAATGTGGTTTCAAAGGAAAACGTTACGGTGATGCAGGAGTACATAAAAATCAGGCCCTTGTACTTGTAAATTATGGTAATGCCAGCGGTCAAGATATCTTAGATCTAGCGAATACTATTATAAAAAAAGTACAACAAGAGTTTAAAATAACTATTGCACCAGAGGTCAATATTATAAAATAACCCCCATAAAATAAATTACGAGGGTTATACCAAACCAAACTAACCAAAATTAAATGCACAATTACCAGTTGTACATTTATCTAATTAAAATTTTGAAAAACGCTACTATAACAATCAATTTTATATTTTAGCGTTAACATATATACGGCGAAGATGATGAAATTGGATGCTGAAAAGCTATAATTTTTTCAAACCCCAAACGCGCTATGAGCACATTACTTGAAAAACACATTGTTGAACTGTTACTAGAGCGTAATGAAAAAGCGATTTCATTACTCTATGAGTACTATGGAGACACCTTATATGGGGTAGCCCATAAAGTGGTTCGCAATGATGAATTGGCACAGGACGTACTGCAAGAAAGTTTTGTGAAAATTTGGAAAAAATCAGATTCTTATGATGCTTCAAAGGCTAAATTATTCACTTGGCTTTTTCGAATCACACGAAATACCGCAATCGATAAGCTTAGAAGTGTAAATACAAAAACCGATAAAGAAATCCAGATGGACGTTTCGGACGTATATAATATAGGTGTTGATAGTATCAGACCTGAATTTATGGACGTAAGTGAAAATCTAGGAAAGATAGAAGATAAGTACCAAATTGTACTTGAAGCTTTATTTTTTCAAGGAATGACCCAACAAGAAGCTAGTGATGAATTGGATATTCCGTTAGGAACCATCAAATCTAGATTAAAAATTGGACTCCGTGAACTGAGAAAAATTTATGGAACATCAATGGTAGTAACATTCATATTGAGTTTAATATTATGAAAGAAAAAATACGCATTTTTTTAGATACAGATTTACTTGAAAAATATCTTATAGGCACTACAACTACTGAAGAATCTTTACAAGTTGAGCGTTATATTGCAATGTACCCTGAAGTAAATAAAACGTATGATGAGCTTCAAGAAAGTTTAGAGAAATTTGCAAAATTGCACGCAATAAAAACCCCTGAAGGGTTAAAAGAAAGAATCATTGCAAGAATGCACGGTGAGCGCATCGGAAGAAAAAAATTCTTCAGATATGCCATTGCTGCCAGTTTTGCTGCCGTCATTTTTGCAGGAGCTTCCTTTTTCTTTTGGAACCAAAGTCAAAATCTTCAACAAGAAAACGCAGTTGTGTCTATTCAAATAGAAGATTTGCAAAAAAGCATGACGCAACAAATGGAAGATATGAGAAACCAATTCATTGTGCTTAATAATCCGCGTACAAGAAAATACAATGTAAACGGAAATATAAAAGCAAAAGAACTTAAAGCGGTTGCTTATATAAATCCAGTAAAAAAACTATCTTACATTAATGTCAGTAAATTACCTAATCTACCTGAAGACCAATGTTTTCAGATGTGGGCTGAAGTTAATGGAAAGATGGTCAATTTAGGAATTATTGAAGAAGCACAGGATAAAGATAAGTTAATGGCACTACCTTATGGTGAAAATGCTATCAGCTATATTACTATCGAACCTAAAGGAGGTAATCAGAGTCCAACAATAGAAAACAAAGTGGCAGATTTTAAATATTAAAAAACTTTTAAAGTTATTATAGTTGTAAAGCCCCTAATTATGGGGCTTTATTTTTTATATCTTTGTTGCATAATTATGCGTCACTTTATCATTGCAACTGATTGTAATTCATAATGATAAATTACGTCTAATCTATTGGTTTATAGATAAACTCAACTCCATGAAATTAATTTTACTAACCATAGGTCTACTTTCAATTGCTTTTGCTGGTATTGCCATAAAAATATGGGCTAAAAAAGATGGCAAATTTGCTGGTACCTGCGCCAGTCAAAGTCCGTTTTTAAACAAAGATGGGCAAGCTTGTGGAATGTGTGGAAAACTTCCTGACGAACAAGATTGCAAGAAAGATATAGCTATTGAACCACAGTAGTCTTCAGAAGATCCTTTATTTGATTCCATATTTTGAGTAAAACTGAAAATAGCATTCATGATATCATAAGCAAAGCCAAAGAGGGTAATCAAATAGCCTATAGCACTTTGTTGGATACTTTTTGGAATCATGTATATGGTTTTCAACTTAAACGGACCGAAAATGAGAATGATGCCGAAGATATCACTATGCAAACTTTCTCAAAGGCTTTTGATAAGTTAAGCACTTATGATGATACCTATGAATTCAAAACTTGGCTCATAACCATTTCAAAAAATATCCATGTAGATCTTGTTCGAAAAAGAAAGCGCAATATTTTACAAACTAGGGAAAATAGTGAGGTCATAAAAAAAGTATTGGATGATGCCCCATCGGCTGAAGATCAATTGATTACCGAGCAAAATTTAGCCACTTTACTACAACATATTAAAAAATTAAAACCTCATTATCAAGAAGTTATTAATCTTAGATATTTTCATGAATTGAGTTATGCAGATATTGCCACTCAGCTTAATGAACCTATAAACAACGTGAAGGTTAAATTGTTACGTGCGAAAAAATTATTGGCCGAGGTGATAAAAAATAAGTAGACAGCCTATAGTAACAACATTCAGTTCACTATCAGAGATTACTTCAAATTTATTTATATACTATTTCACTCTTCAAAGCCTTCTTTTCATAGATAACAATACCCCAGTTAGTTCGTATATTTGTATAAAATATGACTATGAGTACTGATACCCTAAATAGTGTAGCCCCTCCAAAAGGAAAGCCAAAATGGCTTCGTGTTAAACTCCCGACCGGTAAAAAATATACGCAACTAAGAGAATTGGTCGATAAATATGATTTACACACTATATGCACTTCTGGTAGTTGCCCAAATATGGGAGAATGCTGGGGAGAAGGCACGGCAACTTTTATGATTTTAGGTAATATCTGTACCCGTTCATGCGGTTTTTGTGGTGTAAAAACTGGGAGACCATTAGCTATAGATTGGGCAGAACCTGAAAAAGTAGCTCGTTCTATCAAAATAATGGGAATCAAGCATGCGGTTATTACCTCAGTCGATAGAGATGATATAAAAGACATGGGATCTATTATTTGGGCAGAAACGGTAAAGGCTATTCGCAGAATGAATCCAAGTACCACTTTAGAAACCTTGATTCCTGATTTTCAAGGTATTGAAAAGCATATAGACCGTATTATTGAAGTGGCCCCCGAAGTAGTTTCGCATAATATGGAAACTGTAAAAAGGCTTACCAGAGAAGTTCGTATTCAAGCAAAATATGAAAGAAGTTTAGAGGTACTTCGCTATCTTGGAGAAGGTGTAAACAGAACAAAATCTGGAATTATGTTAGGCTTAGGTGAGCTAGAAGAAGAAGTTATTGAAACCATGGAAGATCTACGAAAAGTAAATGTAGATGTAGTTACCATTGGTCAGTACTTGCAACCTTCAAAAAAGCACTTGCCCGTAAAAGAATTTATTCTTCCTGAACAGTTTAAAAAATATGAAGAAATAGGTTTAAAAATGGGCTTTCGACATATAGAAAGCGGTGCATTGGTAAGATCATCGTACAAAGCGCATAAACATATTCATTAAATTGTATTCTCAAGAGATTTAATCTCTTTCTAAGCATTACTTTATCACCAATTTTTTCAATAAAAATGACAAATATAGGCATCAACGGTTTTGGCAGAATAGGTCGTACATTGTTTCGATTATTAAGTTCCCATCCTCAATTGAATGTAGTTGCTATAAATGATTTGGCAAATGCAGAAACACTAGCCCATTTATTAAAATATGACAGTATACACGGTATATTTCAAAAAGAAATTGGACATGCCGGAAATACTATCGTAGTTGACCAAAAGCCTATTAACCTGATAAATGAAGACCAACCAGAAAATATCAATTGGTCAGAGCACAAGGTTGATATTGTCATTGAATGTACAGGGAAATTCAAAACTCGAGAAAGTTTAAACCATCATATTAATAATGGGGCGAAAAAAGTAATTCTTTCTGCTCCACCTGTTGATGATACTATAAAAATGATCGTCTATGGCATTAATGACGATAGTATAACAAAAGAAGATCATATCATATCAAATGCATCATGTACCACCAATAATGCAGCACCAATGATTAAAATAATCAATGATTTGTGTGGTATAGAGCAAGCGTATATAACCACAATACATTCTTATACTTCTGATCAAAGCTTACATGACCAACCGCATCGTGACCTTAGAAGGGCCAGGGCGGCATCACAATCTATTATACCCACTACAACAGGTGCTGCCAAGGCATTGACCAAAATTTTCCCTGATCTTGCCAATGTCATAGGCGGTTGTGGCATTAGAGTACCAGTACCTAATGGGTCATTAACCGATATTACCTTTAACGTTAAAAAACCAGTAAGTATTCAAGAAATTAATAATACTTTTGAAAGAATTTCAAAGAATGAACTAAAAAATATACTTTCTTACACAAAAGACCCTATTGTATCGATAGACATCAACAATAGTTCTTATTCCTGTACGTTTGATTCACAGATGACTTCGGTCATCGGAAAAATGGTTAAAATAATAGGATGGTATGATAATGAAACAGGTTATAGTAGCCGTATTATAGATATTATAAATTTATTGGTTCATAAAGATTACGTTTGATATTTAAATTATCACATATAAAACTTCTTAGTGTACTTATTGCTTTGACCTTCGGGACAATGCTCCAAAATATTCATGCCCAAGATAGTATACTTCAAAAAGATATCTCATCATACTTTGCACAAGCAAGAATATATAAGAACAAGAATCAAATTGACCTCGCCTTAGAGTCACTGAACAAAGCATCTAAGGAAGCTGAAAAAAAAGAAGATGTAAAAGCTTTGATCGATAGCTACCATGAGTTTGCCATACTCTACTTAAAATTAGATAAAGAAGATACTGCCGAATTTTATCTAGATCGCGCTAAAGTGCTTTTAAAAGACGTCGAATACCCATACGGCAATGCCATTTATAGATATATTGAAGCAAAACTACTATATAAGCGAGGAAATGATTATCAAGCCATATATATGCTTATTGAAGCTGAACAGCTGAATAACGACCGTAATTTTTTCAATAATAAATTGCTGTTGGAAGGTACTATTTATACCAGTCTTGGAAAATATGATATCGCTACAAAGAATTTCAATTCTCTTCTTGTAAATACTGATATATACGAAAAAGACTATTTAGCCACACGAGCACATTTAGGTTTAACAACTTTAAATTATAAAATTGACAAATTCGTTGAAAGTGCCATTAATGCTGAAAATGCTTTAAGACTCGCTATAAAAAATGGCTTTTATAAAGAAGTTTTAGAGGCTAATGAGCAATTGACCAAAGTATATGAAGCCTTGGGCCAATATGATATTGCTTTAAAACATAATAGAAATCTACTTCAAATAAGGGATACCCTTTTTAATATAGAAAAGATTAAATCTGAAGCCAAAACAGCTGAAAAAATAGATGTTAATTTCAAAAGTGATTTAATAAAACAGCAAGATCAAACTATTGAAGATTTGAATGAATCAAAAAACAAATCAGAGTTAACCGCTATACTAGCTTCTGCTTTTTTAATTATTATTTCTTTATTGGCCGTTTCATTGTACCGAAATAACCAAATCAAATTGAAGACCAATGATCTTTTACAAACCAAAAACAATGAACTTCAATTAGCGAGAGACGCGGCGGTAA
>QILY01000102.1 GCA_003232155.1 Maribacter sp. | reverse complement strand
TAAGTATGTGGATAAGCAATACTGCAAGTACCGTAGTCATGCTGCCCATAGCCATGTCGGTGATAGGGTTACTGATAAATGATGCAGATGGCTTTACCAAAAAAGACCATAATTTTGCACTAAGCGTAATGCTAGGTATTGCTTTTTCTGCCAATGCAGGAGGTATTGCTACAGTTATTGGCACCCCTCCAAATTCTGTAATGATCGGCTTGTTGGAAAACGAATATAATATCCAGATCTCTTTTTTAAAGTGGATGGTGATCGGACTTCCCTTTTCGATTACTATGATAGCCATCAGTTATTTAGTTTTGGTTAAATGGATGTTTCCGAACAAGCAGTTAAAATTTGCAGCTTCTAAAGAGGTGATCAATACTGAACTTAAAAAATTGGGGCCGACCAGCGGGAAAGAAAAAATGGTAATGGTCATCTTTGGCATTACTGTTTTTCTATGGATATTCAGAACACTTATAAACAACATATTTCCTGAATTAGGGCTTTCAGATACTATCATAAGTATATTGGCAGCGGTATCATTGTTTGCGCTGCCCTATAATCTGAAAAAAGGGGATTTCTTAATAAATTGGAAAGACACCCAAAAATTAGCCTGGGGCATTCTCATCTTATTTGGTGGCGGACTGGCTCTTGCCAAAGGCATGTCGGTAAGTGGCATAGTTGATCTGGTCGCTACTACAATTGCAGCAAGTGACATCAGCATTTTATTCACGGCAGGTCTACTTATTATACTAATGTTGTTCATGACCGAACTTATGAGCAATGTAGCCCTAATAGCTGTTTTGGCACCTGTTGTGGCAGGTATAGCGATTGGTCTTGAAATTCCTATTTTATATTTATTGATTCCGGTCACTATGGCTAGTAGTTGTGCTTTTATGTTGCCTATGGCCACCCCACCTAATGCTATTGTATTTGCAAGCGGTTATATTAAAGTACAAGAAATGGCACGCGTTGGCATCATATTGAATTTGATTGCTGTGGCGCTTCTTATAGTAATGTTTCAATTTGTTATTCCCCTATTGTTTTAAAAACAAAAAGGGATGTACATTTAGCACATGTGTGCACGACAAATTTCCCTAAATCCAACAGATTTAGAAAGTTTCGCCCTGTAATCGTCCCCACCCTAACCCTCCCCGGAAGGGAGGGGACTGTTTCTCGACACCCTTTGAACCCTTAGCTTCTTGCTGGATCTGCTCCTCTCCTTCTGGAGAGCCTGCCCCGAATTTACTTCGACCCCCCAGGGGAGGGCAATCCGGTAAAATAGTTTTCTTTTGAACAGAAAAGGGAAATTTGTCGTGCACCCTAGCACATCCTATTGAATATATTGATCGGGCTATACCTTATTCATCTGTATTGTTTTCAAATTTAACATCAGCCATTTTTTCTTTTTGAGTTTTTAGAGGTGCCCTTAAGGCAACAAAATAACTGCTTATCTATATTTGTACAATATCAGAGTTGTGAAATTAATAATGTGTGTTGTAAACTGTCGGTTTTTAATATTGAACTCGTTTAAACTTTTTCTTTCCTGCCTGACGGCAGGCAGGTGCCTGCAAATATTCCATTTTGCACTCATATTTTGCATATTCCATTTTGCACTCATATTTTGCCATTTTTGACTACCGTAGCTATGCTATGCTAATAAAAAATGACTTCATATGAGCACAAAAGCGAGTATTTTCGGTTCCAAACAAAAAGTTTAAACGAGTTCATTTTGACAATTTTCTAAAACATAGTATTGCATGATTTAAAAAAATAAAGCTATCCGCAGAGGCGAACAGCTTTATCATTGACTAATTCGAAAATTGAAAAATGAAATTCTCTCTATATATATAAGACTGTTCAAAAAGTGAATTGTTACAAATTTTAACAAAATAGACGATAAAATCTTTCGAATCAGCTTATGATTTTATTAACAAAAGATGAGTTTTATTTTTCGGTTCTTTGAAAAAAGATTTAAAAACTTAAAACCAACTCAACAATGTCAAAGATTACTTTAGTTAAAATGCTGCTTGCATTTTTTATTATAAGTACTACTACCGCCGAAGCACAAATCTTCAAAAAGAAAAATAAGAAAACAGAAAAAACCGATTCCGATAAACCTAAAAAAGGTGAGATACAACCTTATGATAAGGTAATCACCAAAGATGCAAAGACCGATAATGGTTTATTCGATGTACATGTTGTAGGTAATAAGCAGTTTTATGAAATTCCTGATTCTTTGTTCAACAAAGAAATGCTTATGGTAAGCCGTATTTCTAAAACCGCCAATGGTATAGGTTTTGGAGGCGGAAAAATCAACACTCAGGTTTTACGATGGGAGAAGAAGTCCAAGAAAGTTTTACTACGTGTTGTATCATATGGTGTTGTAGCGGCTGATTCGCTTCCTGTGCACGAGGCAGTGGTGAACTCTAACTTTGAACCCGTACTTTACGCTTTTGATATTAAGGCGTTCAAAAAAGACTCTTTGAACCCTGCAACGATCATTGAAGTAAACTCACTTTTTGAAAAAGATGTAAACGCATTGGGCATGCCCGAATTTTTTCGTAAAAGATACAAAGTAAGCCGATTGGATGATAGCAGAAGTTATATCGACTCTATTAGAAGCTATCCAACAAATATTGAAGCTAGGCATGTAAAAACATATTTTGCTAGCAATGCACCTTCAAATAATACTTTGGGATCTATATCAATTGAAATTAATAACTCTATGATTCTTTTACCGGCAGAACCTATGAAACGTCGCTATTTTGATAGACGGGTCGGTTGGTTTGCAAGAGGGCAAGTAGATTACGGTCTTGATGTGCAAGAAAGTAAGACCATTCGTTTTTTAGATAGATGGAGACTTGAAGTAAAGGATGAGGATATTGAAAAGTATAATGCCGGGGAACTAGTCGAGCCAAAAAAACAAATTGTATACTATGTAGATAGGGCCACGCCTAAACAATGGGTTCCGTATATCAAGCAAGGTATTGAAGATTGGCAAGTAGCTTTTGAAGCTGCCGGATTCAAAAATGCAATTATTGCCAAAGACCCTCCGACCAAAGAAGAAAATCCTGAATGGTCACCAGAAGATGTGAGGTATTCTGTTGTTCGGTATTTAGCTTCACCCATACCTAATGCAAACGGTCCCCATGTAAGCGACCCTAGAACAGGAGAGATTTTAGAATCTGATATCAATTGGTACCATAATGTAATGACATTATTGCGCAATTGGTTTTTTGTACAAACTGCCGCTATAAACCCTGATGCGCGGGGCGTTGGTTTTAAAGATGAAGTGATGGGGCGTTTGATTCGTTTTGTATCATCTCACGAAGTGGGCCATACGCTTGGACTTCCGCATAATATGGGCAGTAGTGTTGCTTACCCTGTCGATTCATTGCGCTCGGCATCCTTTACAAAAAAATATGGTACTGCTCCTTCTATTATGGACTATGCCCGTTTCAATTATGTTGCGCAACCTGGTGATGAAGGTGTCGCCCTAATGCCGGATATTGGTATTTATGATAAATATGCTATTCAATGGGGGTACAAACCTATTATGGACAAGACAGCGGAAGACGAGAAATTTACCCTAGATAGTTGGATATTAGAACATGCTGGCGATCCCCTATACCGTTTTGGCCATCAGCAGATCGGCGATGTAGTAGATCCTAGCTCGCAAACTGAAGATTTAGGCGATGATGCTATCAAAGCAAGCAACTATGGTATCGAAAACCTAAAACGTATTGTTCCAAAATTGGTAGAGTGGACCGCGGAAGATGGAAAAAATTATGATGATTTAAGAACATTGTACGGGCAAGTCTTGTCACAATATAACAGATATATGGGGCACGTATCAAATAACATTGGTGGGGTATATGAGCACAATAAAACGTATGAGCAAGAAGGTGCGGTATATACTCCTGTGAGCAAAGAACATCAGAAAAATAGTATGGCATTTGTTCAAGACCAGTTATTCAAAACCCCTAAATGGATGTTGGATCAAGACCTTTTTAACAAAATTGAATACTCAGGTTCAGTTGAAAGACTTAGATCTATACAGGTACGCACACTCAATAATATACTCAGTTTAGGAAAAATGGCACGATTGATAGAAAATGAAACTGCCAATGGTAATAGAGCTTATACATTACCTTATATGATGAGAGATCTTCGTAATGGTATTTGGTCAGAACTAAGAAATGGTAGTAAGATCGATACGTATCGCAGAAATCTTCAAAAAGCGCATGTTGATAGATTAGGGTATTTAATGACAGTTGAGAATCAAAAAAAACAACCGGATTTTGGTGGTTATCAAAAATCTACTATTGTAAATACAAGTCAATCCGATATTCGTTCAGTGGTCAGAGCCGAATTGAATACTGTAAAAAGGACTGCTAAAAATGCAGTTTCAAGAACACCTGATGCTATGAGCAAATACCATTTACTAGATGTTATTGAACGCATAAATATGATTTTAGACCCAAAATAAGGAAGGGTTCAGAATCGATTAAAAATCAATTTAATCGATGAAATGCATAAAAATCCGATGAAATGCACTTTTAATCATATTTTTTTGTATTTTCATGGTGTAGGAAATGTAAAACTACAATCATCTACTTTTCAAATGAGAAGTAGATGATTTATTTACAACTAATAACATCATGCCTCAAAAAACAAAAAGTCTACTATTTCTAAGCTGTTTTATAATAGTAGCTATTCTCTATTACTACGTAGACAGTACAGATGCTACTTCATCACAAAATGATGAAAAAATGGTCGATACCCATATAGATGAAATTACCATATCATCATTTGATGAGGATGAAGAGGATGAAGAGGATGAAGAGGATGAAGAAGAAGGGAAAGAACATTCAGATTAACTCACTCCCCCCATTTTCACTTTAAAGGCATTGAAATACATTTCATGCCTTTTTTATTACTGAATTTTAAATATAAAACGCTAGATATTAGAAAAAAGAAAAGCTGCAAATTATTGGTATATCGACAAAAGGACGCAAAATCCGATGAAGAAAAACGCTATACCACAACTTTTGACCATTTCACATATTGAAACGGCCATTTGACAACAATTGGGTTTTTTGAAGTATTTCTTTATTTAAATTAGTTTCAGAATCAAAAACCCCTGATCTATGTCAAATAAAGCCAAAAGTTTTCTGTATTTAGTAAGTTTTATAATTGCTACTATGGTATACCATATTATAGATAAAAGAAATGAAGTAGATGCAACACCACAAATAGCTAAAGTTGAAGTTGTGCATGTTTCAACTCTAGCTGGTTTAGATTAAAAACAACAGCAAAACAAAACACCTACTTAAAACAAACCGCTTAAAAAACACTCTTCACCGCAGCAATAGTCTCATCCAAATCAGTATAACTAATAGCATCATTCAAAAAGTAACTTTCAAAGGCACTTGGCGGTAAGTAAATACCTTTCTGCAGCATCCCATGAAAATATTTTTTAAAAGTATCATTATTACCTTTGGCCGCGGAGGTAAAATCAACTACTGGTTCATCGGTAAAGTGAACTGATATCATACTACCATAACGGTTAATTTGATACGGAACACCCTTTTTGGCTAATACCTCCACAATACCCTTATGCAGGTATTCGGTCTTGTCTGCAAGGCTTTGAAATACTTCGGGTTTATTGTTCAGTTCGGTCAACATGGCAAGTCCGGCACTCATAGCTAAAGGATTTCCACTCAAAGTACCTGCTTGATATACTGGGCCATCGGGAGCCAAATGATTCATAATTTCTTCACGTGCCGCGAAAGCGCCTACGGGCAATCCGCCACCAATAACTTTTCCGAACATAACAATATCGGCATCGATACCCAGTGCTTCCTGCGCACCTCCTTTTCCTAATCTAAATCCGGTCATGACTTCATCAAACAATAATAAGATTCCTTCTTTAGTACAGAGTTCCCTAAGGCCGTTTATGAATTCATCAGTAGGTATAATACAACCCATATTACCAGCTATAGGTTCTATAATAATGGCCGCAATTTCTTCTTTATTGGCAGAAACTAAATTCTGTACACCTGTTAAATCATTATATTCAGCCAGCAAGGTGTCTTTTGCCGTACCCTGGGTAACACCGGGGCTATTAGGGCTACCAAAAGTAACCGCACCACTACCCGCCTGAATTAAAAATGAATCGGAATGACCGTGATAACAGCCTGCAAATTTTATGATTTTGTCTTTGCCCGTATAACCTCTCGCCAATCGTACAGCACTCATACAGGCTTCTGTACCACTGTTTACAAAACGTATCTTATCAATATTCGGCACCATTGAAACGGTCAACTTTGCCAACTCGGTTTCAATCTCGGTAGGCATACCAAAAGAAGTCCCTTTTCGCGCCTTATCGATTACCGCATTAATTACCGGTTCAAAAGCGTGACCTAAAATAAGCGGGCCCCACGAGGCTATATAATCAATCAATCGATTACCATCTTCATCGTATAAATAAGCTCCTTTGGCCTCTTTTACAAAAATAGGATCTCCGCCTACGGCTTTAAATGCACGTACAGGAGAATTCACCCCTCCGGGTATATATTTTTTGGCCTCTGCAAACAGGGCACTGCTTCTTTTGTAAATCATTCTTATTTATTGGTATTTCTAGGCTTTAAGACAAGTTCTTGCCCTATAGATATGGTACTACCCTGTATTTTGTTCATACGTTTTAATTCATTGACCGAAACAAAATATTTTCTTGAAATGGAATATAAAGTATCCCCTTTTTGAACCGTATGAATCTTTGTATTATTTTGATATGTTGCTACTATTGCATCACGTTTATTGTTAGCTTTAGTACCTACACCATCATATTTGTACAGCTCGTATTTTTCAATAAGGCTAATTAACTTTTGAGGATATCTCTTATCAGTGGCATACCCTGCTTGGCGTAGACCTTTAGCCCATCGTTTGTAATCATCACTTTTAAAATCGAACAAAAAAGCATATCGAGAACGATTGGTCAAAAACAAACTATGGTCGCGATAGGAATATATGGGGTGGTTGTACTTTCGAAAACACTCTCCCTTTTCATCATCATCATGAAAATCATAGTCGCCTTTCCAACCTTTATGACATTTGATACCAAAGTGATTATTGGTCTTCATGGCCAATTTTCCCTTACCAAAACCGCTTTCTAATAAACCTTGCGCTAAGGTAATACTCGCTGGTATACCATAGGCTTTCATCTCTAATTGGGCAACCTCAGAAAACGTATCAATATATTCATTGACCGACGCTATTTCAAAACGAATAAATTTTCCGGTATCTTCAGGCAAAGTATATATACCTTTATCGTTACCGGCAGTTTGGGTTTTTATCACCTTAGAAGTCTTCGTTCTTTTCGCATAAGCAGCTTTTTTTTTTGCCTTGCACCCTATCAAAAAAAAACCTAAAAAAAATAGAACCGATAGTCTCTTCATCATACGTTGATCAATGGTAAATTTTTCTTTTTCAAAACTGTATTCATTCCCGTAATGCTCTGTAAGCCTCCTGTGTGAATGGCTAAAATCTTAGTATGGGGCTTAAAAACATCGTTTTGCACCATATCTAATATTCCATATATCATTTTAGCTGTATAAATAGGATCTAACGGAATTTGTGTGCTGCTCTTAAAATCATTAATAAAATGAATGAGGTCTTGCGTAAACTTGGCATAGCCTCCAAAATGATAATCAGTCTGCAGCTTCCAATTTTCTTTCACAGCAAATTTACGAATATCTTCTTTTAAAAAATCGCCTTTTAAGGCCGGAAAGCCTAAAATATGCTGATAATCCTGTGATGCATTGATAATACCGGTCAGCGTACCACCAGTACCTACTGAAGAACATATGACATCAAAATCTATATCATCGGGTGCCAATATTTCTTCACAACCCCTTACGGCCAATGTGTTCGAGCCACCTTCGGGCAGTACATAAAACGAGCCGAATTCTTTTTTTAATTGTTTTATATAAGATGGGTTTTCTTTCTCACGATAGTCGCCCCTAGTAACAAATTTAAATTGCATACCATGCTCATAAGCAAGTAATAAAGTAGGGTTTTCTTGCCATTTTTTAGATAATTCTTCGCCCCTGATCACACCAATGGTTTTGAATCCGTTCTTCTTTCCAACATAGGCCGTAGCAGAAATATGGTTTGAAAATGCGCCTCCAAAAGTCAAGAGTGTATCAAAATTCTTTTTATTGGCTTCAATGAGATTATACTTTAATTTTCGGTATTTATTACCAGAAATCAATGGGTGTATCAAGTCTTCTCTCTTTATATACAGAGATACTTGTTTTGCTTTTAAAACAGGAAGGTTTACACGTTGATTTTCGCTCTGCACTCTAATGTACTTTTCAGTACCAAAGATATTTAATAAAGCTGAAAGCCTTTCGCTGGGCAGGATAATTTAAATTGTCTTCTTTATAATAGGCCTCTCTTTCAAAACTTATGTTTTGATATCCTTTATAGAAATCAAGATATAGTAACGAACGTATAAGCCATTCAGCTACATAAAAAAGATAAAAGGGAACAATAAGCAATTCTAACTGCTGCTTAAGGTGTATTTTTTCATGGTTAATAAGGACACTATCTCCTTTTAAAGAGTTGTGCTTTAAAATAATAAAAGGCCAAAACGTAAGACCTACGTAATTTTTATAAAAGAAATGTTTAAAGACTAAAACCATACAGCAGCTTTAAAACGCTTACCTACAAATATATGAGGTTCTTTATAGCGACCGAAGGGTTAACGGGTCATATTGCCAACAATTGTGATTATTCGTTCAAAGTACAATTTACCCCTATTAAATGTACGGTTTGCATTTCATCGATTATGGTTATCAACAAAATAGTTTAATTTTACATGAAACTCTGAGCTAAAAAAGTCAGATGCATCAGTTATTTTAATTTAGTTAGAGCCTGTTTAAAAATTTATGATCGAATTTTTATAGGTTATTTTTCCTGTAGGCAGGGATGCGGAACAAGGCACGACGTAGCGAAAGCTATGGGCGAGCTAGAGCGGTGGCGTATGCATAGCAGGGTTACGGTTTAAAATTTTAACGCTGTTCGGTGCTAAAAGAGGCATAAAAAAATAATTTGTAAATTCTTAAACAGGCTCTTAAAGTGAAAAAAATAATTCCGATTGAGGAAGGGGATTTTTATCTTTCAGAAGAAGGATATAGGGTTTTCACCAAACAATTTCATCTAAAGCGAGGATATTGTTGTGAAAGTGGTTGCAGACACTGTCCTTATGGCTATGACCCCAAGACCAATTCGCAGTAACCAAAACCATTATTTGGCATGGTTTTTGATATTTATTTTAGTCAATAGAGCCAGATTAATTAAAAATAAAGTGTTATGAAAAAAATAAAAATTGCAGTATTACCAATACTAATGTTACTCTTCTTAAGCTCATGTACTTCAGTTCAAGTTATATCTGATTATGATAGGGATGTCAATTTTAATGGATACAAATCATACGCTTTTTACAAAACTGGTATTGATAAAGCCCAAATATCAGATTTGGACAAAAAACGAATTTTAAGAGCTATTGAAGCTGAAATGGGAAGCAGAGGTTTTGTGAAATCTGAAAATCCTGATATTTTAGTGAGTATGTTCACTAAAGAACGTGAGCAAGTTGACATCTACAACAACTTCGGCGGCGGTTTTGGTTTTGGTGGTTTTGGCCCTGGTTTCGGTTTTGGTGGTTTTGGCCCAGGTTTTGGTTTTGGTCGTGGTTTTGGTTTTGGTCCTGGTTTCGGTTTTGGTGGTTTTGGCGGCGGCAATAACGTAAGCATAAGTACCGAAGGTTCTCTATACATTGACCTTATCGATGCCAAAAACAGAGAATTGGTATGGCAAGGCAGAGGTGTAGGAACACTGAACAACATTAAAAATATAGAGAAGAAAGAAATTCGCATTAAAGAGTTTGTTTCAGAAATTCTTAAAGCATATCCGCCTAACGCTGTAGCTGTAAAATAAGACGGTTTTACTAACTACTCATAATGAACTCGTTTAAACTTTTTCTTTCCTGCCTGACGGCAGACAGGTACCTGCAAATATTCCATTTTGCACTCATATTTTGCACCGTAGCCATGCTATGCTAATAAAAAATGACTTCATATGAGCACAAAAGCGAATATTTTCGGTTCCAAACAAAAAGTTTAAACGAGTTCAATAAGGCAAAAGGCAACCTGTTGAACACAGGTTGCCTTATTTTTTATAGTCAAATTGATAGTATTACAATAACGGAAAGTTGGTAGTATACTTAGGTTCATTCAAAACAAAAGCACTTTTTACGGTACCAATATGTGGTAACGAAGCCACTTTACCTTTTGAAAATTCAAAATAAGCATCCAAATCTTTTACAATTATTTTTAGCAAAAAATCAAATTCACCACCTACTACAAAACACTCCACTACTTGTGGAAATTGAATTATACTCTCGGCAAATTCATCCATCATTCTTCCTTTTTGAGCTTCAAGTGAAACAAAGCTAAAAACTGTAATACTGCTCTCAACCTTGTGCTTATCGAGAATCGCAACATACTTTTGAATATAGCCATCACGCTCTAAACGTTTAATACGTTCATAAACCGGCGTTTTGGTCATGTTTAATCGCGATGCAATTTCTTTCGCATTAGTTTTCGCATCATGCTCTAATATTTTCAAAATACTGCGGTCAATAGCATCTAATTTACTTTCCATCTTTCCCAAATATGTGACTTATTATCATCTAAAATATCATATATTCCTAATATATGATAAAAAATAGGAATATATACTTATTCAATAATAAAATGCAGCTCATATATCTTAAAAATGTATATTTATTAGAAATATTATAAAAAATGGCGTACGAAGGCAATTCAATTTTAGATAAGCTTCCTGAACATTTAAAGCAATTTATCAAGCCTCAAGATTATGAGGAATATTCTGCCATTGACCAAGCTGTTTGGCGCTATGTAATGCGAAAGAATATAGACTATCTAAGTAAGGTAGCTCATAAATCATATTTAGACGGACTTCATAAAACAGGTATATCTATTGATCATATTCCCAACATGTACGGTATGAACCGTATTTTGAAAGAAATTGGCTGGGCGGCTGTTGCTGTAGACGGATTTATTCCGCCTTCAGCATTTATGGAATTTCAAGCTTATAATATATTGGTCATTGCATCAGACATACGCCAATTAGAACATATTGAATATACGCCCGCGCCAGACATTATTCATGAAGGTGCTGGCCATGCCCCTATTATTGCAAATCCTGAATATGCAGAATATTTAAGACGTTTCGGAGAGATTGGCTCAAAAGCAATTTCAAGTGCTAAAGATTATGAATTATACGAGGCAGTGCGTCACCTATCTATTATTAAAGAAGCAATAGGAACACCGCAATCTAAAATTGACAAAGCTGAAAAGCATATTGAAGAATTGCAACAGAATATGGATGAACCCAGTGAAATGGCACTCATTAGAAACCTACATTGGTGGACAGTAGAATACGGATTAATCGGCTCTATCGAACAACCCAAGATTTATGGAGCAGGTCTTTTATCTTCAATCGGAGAAAGTGCTTGGTGTATGACTGATGATGTAAAAAAAGTGTCTTATTCTATTGAAGCGGCGCACACCTCTTTCGATATTACCAAACCCCAACCGCAACTGTTCGTAACACCCAATTTTGCACACCTAAGTCAGGTTTTAGAAGGATTTGCCAATACCATGGCTCTTCGCACCGGTGGCTTGAGTGGTATTCAAAAGCTTATTCATTCAGAAAAGTTAGGCACAATAGAGTTGAGTACAGGCCTACAAATTTCAGGAAAATTTGAATCTGTAATCCAACATAAAAACAAACCTGTATTTTTTCAAACCATAGGATCAACGGCTTTATCCTTTAGAGAAAAAGAATTAGTAGGCCATAGCACTAAACATCACTACGATGGCTTTGGTTCTCCTATAGGGAAATTAAAAGGAATTAACCTTGCTATTGAAGACATGAGTCCGAGAGACTTAAAAGCTTACAACATCTTTGAGGAACAAACCATTACATTAGAATTTGAAGGTGATATAACAATACGTGGAGAAATCATTACCGGAACTCGAAATTTAAAGGGGAAAATTATCCTAATCATCTTTAAAGATTGTACCGTAACACACAAAGACAAGGTGCTTTTCAAATCAGATGAGCGCCTATACAATATGGCGGTTGGAGAACATATTGTTTCTGCTTTCAATGGCCCTGCTGATTTAAATAGCTTCGATTTGGTTAACCATGAAATTTCATCTTCAGCATCTAAAATTGCAGTATCAAGTAAACAAAAGCAATTAGAAAACCTTTATCGCCAAGTCAGAGAATTTAGAGAAGGTGTAAACACCACTATTTCAAGACACAAAGTATTTCATCAAATTTGTAATGAATTTCAAACTGATTGGCTTTTATCGGTTGAATTGTATGAGCTTGCAAAAAACAATAATGATACAGGTTTTGCTAAAGAAATAGAAGTCCATTTAATGACCGTAAAATTGAACAACCCTAAAGTTGGACATTTGATCGATGATGGATTGGCCTTAGTTGATGAAAGTTTGGTCAGCTAACTTTATATCGTCTGATTTATTTACTTTTTGACTTTTGTAAACCAGCGTCCATCCCATAGAATGGGTCAAAATATAAAACTTTGATAGTTCGCTTATCAATCTATTTTGAGCATTACTTTTTAAGGTAGATGCTTCTACTTTTCTCATTAAGGAAGTATTGACTGTTTCCTTAATCTTATTATAAAGCGTTTCAGCGAAGCAATCTGTAGCTTAGAAACACGAAACAAACAGATTGCCGCGTCGTATTTTACTTTTAAACAATTCTAACCTCCTAGAGTGCTCCTCGCAAAGACGAAAACGAAAAATCTAGAAGTCCATAAACGAATACTCCTGTTGAAGATACGTAATTTTCTCTTCGAGGGCTTTTAAAAACTTTTGATGTTGTAATGAATTAGAATTAAAAGGACGATGTTGTAACCCCTTCTGTATAGCATCAACTTTTTCCATTGTAGGATGTGCCTTAGGTGCTATCCAAACTTCAAAAAATTTCTCCCAAATATAATCAATGGCCAATTGGTTGGGGTGCACCATATCAGTTTCATAAAAACGATACTCTCTTAATTCGTCCATCATGATTTCATAGGAAAAAAAGTACGAAATACGAGGTGTGAAATACGAAGTTTTAATGATTTGATGAAGCGCTGTAATCAAATGTGCCTTACTCTGTTGATTTTCAATAAAACCATCTTTCAGATGTCTTACAGGCGACACCGTGAAAATAAACTGCGCATTTTTGTTTACAGATTTCACCAACGTAATTATTTTCTCTAAACTATTCTGAATAACTTGAACAGCCAATAATTCTTTAGAAAATTCTTTTTGCGAAACCTTATGGCAATTGGCAACTACATTATTACTCTTGTTATGTTTATAAATCCAAGCTGTGCCCAAGGTGATAATAATATGTGTTGATTTGGCAATTTGTTGATTTGTTTTCTCTAAACCTGAGTTTAATTTTTCAAGAAGATTTTCTTTAGATGTGTCACTCAAATCAGAATGTGCATCAAAACAATGCCACCGTTCATTTTTAAAAAATACTTCAGATTCAGTATAGCTTTTACCTTGAACAGCCCTTGTCACTATATTTTCAATAGCTGCAGGATGAAACAATATCCCAAACGGATTTTGTATTGATCGAAACTTAAAATAGTCCAATTTCGCAGCCATATTCTCTGCAAAACAAGAGCCCAAAATCAACACTTGACTTTGATAGTCAATTTGGTTTTCCTCTGGTTTTAAAGGGATGTTGGTTTGAAGTTTCATAATCTACTTTAAGTTCCTCTTCTTTTTCAAGCAGGGGAATGAATTTCGCTTGCGGAAGAAAGGGGAGGTGAAGCCCGAGCCTTCGTTTTTTACTCTCAAGGTTTGGGCTTTCAAACCTTCCGACTTTTGCCTTTGGCAAAACCCACCTCCCTTTTTCTAAAGGGAGGAGCTTTTAGCTTTTTGCGTTTTTAACTCTTTTACCTATTTCAAATACTCCTTCGCCTTCTCTAAAGCTTCAGCAATCCCATCAGGGTTTTTACCGCCAGCAGTAGCATAAAACGGTTGTCCACCACCACCACCTTGAATGTATTTACCTAGCTCACGAACAATAGTTCCAGCATTTAGGTTTTTTGAAGCCACCAATTCTTTTGAGATATAGCACGAAAGCAAGGCTTTACCATTTTGTTCGGTTCCAAAGAGAAGAAAGAGATTATCTTTATTTCTTCCCATTTCGAAGGAAAGGTCTTTAATACCCGCAGCATCTAAATCAATCTTCTTTGCTAAAAATTGCACTTCGTTTATTCCTTCTAACTGAAGCGTCAAATCTCCTTTCAAATTTTTGGCTTTGTGCTTTAAAAGCTGCTCGACCTCTTTCTTTAATTTGGCGTTTTCTTCCTGTAGTGAAACGACAGCTTTTATGGGGTCTTGGGCATTATTTAAAATATCTTTTATTTCATAAAGAGCTCTATTGTTCTCAAAATAGAAATCTTTCACCGCATCAGAAGTAATGGCTTCAATTCTTCGTATTCCAGCTGCCACTGCTCCTTCAGATTTAATCTTAAAATGCCATATATCACCTGTATTCTTAACATGAGTACCTCCACAAAGCTCAATAGATTGTCCAAAACGCACTGTTCTAACGGCATCTCCATATTTTTCACCAAATAAAGCCATTGCGCCTTCTTTTACAGCATCGGCCATAGGTACGTCTCTATTTTCTTGAAAAGGCAATTGCCCTTCAATTCGAGCGTTTACAAAACCTTCAACTGCTCGAAGCTCATCTACGGTCAACTTTGAAAAATGAGAAAAATCAAACCGTAAATATTTTGAATGTACTGCAGATCCTTTTTGTTCCACATGCGTACCCAAAACCTCTCGTAAAGCTTGATGCAACAAATGCGTAGCCGTATGGTTCGCTTCCGTTCTTTGGCGTTGTTTTTTATCTACTACAGCTTTAAAGTCACCCGCTATCTTTTTTGGAAGCTTCTTTGAAAAGTGTACAATTTCATTGTTCTCCCTCTTTGTATCAATAATATAGACCACATCTCCGTTAGAAGCCTCTAAACACCCTTTATCACCTACTTGGCCGCCACCTTCAGCATAAAACGGAGTCAAATTAAATACCATCTGATATTGTTCCCCTTCTTTTTTAGAGGTTATTTTTCTGTATTTTACCAAATTCACATTGGCTTCTAAAATGTCATACCCAACAAATTCTTGCTCAATATTATCTAAAACTACCCAGTCTTCTTTCGAGGTTTCAGAAGCAGAACGAGAACGATTCTTCTGTTCTTGCATTGCGGTTTCAAAACCTTTTTCATCTAAAGTATATCCTTTTTCGCTTAAAATTAAAGCTGTAAGATCAATAGGGAAACCGTAAGTATCATAAAGTTCAAAAGCTTTTCTGCCATCAACTTCTTTTCCTTTAGTATCATTGATTACAGTATCTAATAGTACTAAACCTTGTTCTAAGGTATTTAAAAAAGAATTTTCTTCTTCCTTGATAACATTTTCAATAAGTTGACGCTGCTCTTTTAATTCTGGAAATGCATCACCCATTGTATTCGTTAACACATTCACCAAACGATACATAAAAGGATTTTTAGTGTCTAGAAAAGTAAAACCATAGCGAATTGCTCTTCGTAAAATTCTACGTATCACATAACCAGCACCTGTATTGCTAGGCAGTTGACCATCAGCAATAGAAAAAGAAACCGCACGTATATGATCAGCAATAACACGAATTGCGATATCACTCTCTTCTTCTTTACCATATTTTGAATTGGTAATGGTTTCTATTTCTCGAATAATGGGTGTAAAAATATCAGTGTCGTAATTCGATTCAACGCCTTGTAATGCCATACACAAGCGTTCAAAACCCATTCCCGTATCTACATGTTTAGCAGGTAGCCCTTCTAAACTTCCATCAGCTTTTCGGTTGTATTGCATGAAAACCAAATTCCATATCTCAACGACTAACGGATGGTCTTGGTTGACCAAAGAAGCTCCGGACACTTTTGCCTTTTCTTCTGTAGAACGAATATCTACATGTATTTCAGAACATGGGCCACATGGGCCTTGGTCTCCCATTTCCCAAAAATTATCCTTTTTATTGCCCATGATGATTCTATCTTCAGGCACAATAGCTTTCCATAAATCAAAAGCTTCAGAATCCATTTTAAGGTTATCGGCATCATCGCTTCCTTCAAAAACAGAAACATATAGGCTGTTTTTATCAATTTTGCAAACTTCTGTTAAGAACTCCCATGCCCATTGGATCGCATCCTTCTTAAAGTAATCACCAAAACTCCAGTTACCCAGCATCTCGAACATTGTATGGTGATAGGTGTCTTTACCTACTTCTTCTAAGTCATTATGCTTTCCACTTACGCGGAGGCATTTTTGCGAATCGGCAACTCGAGAATTTTTAGCTACGCTATTACCCAAAAAGAACGCTTTGAATTGGTTCATTCCGGCATTGGTGAACATAAGGGTTGGGTCATCTTTGATAACCATAGGGGCAGAAGCAACAATCTTGTGCTCTTTTTCTTCAAAAAAGTTTAAAAATTGGCTTCTGATTTCCTTTGAAGTCATAGAAATTGGTATGGTTTCACAAATTTTAACGATTTCTACAAAACAATTTTTATATTTGTTTGTTTTGATAGAACGAATGCACAAAAATAGAACAAAATACATTTATGTCTAAAGTAAAATATTATTACGATCCAGACACTCTTTCATATCGAAAGATAGAACCTAAAAAATCGAGAAAATATCGAAACATAGGTCTGTTTTTTTTAGGTGCCTTTTTCTTTGGGTTAATAGCTCTTATCCTTTTACTGAACACCAACTTCTTAAATACTCCAAGAGAACTCTCTTTAGCACGTGAACTTAAAAACTATGAGCTTCAATTTGAGTTACTAGACAAAAAAATGGAGCAGATCGAAGAGGTACTGACCAATATTGAAGATCGTGACAATAATATATATCGCTTATACTTTGAAGCCAACCCTATTCCTGAAGAACAACGCCGAGCTGGGTTTGGGGGTATAAATCGTTATAGATCACTTGAAGGTTTTAATAATTCAGAAATGGTGATTGCCACTACAAAACGTTTAGATATTATTAAAAAGCAGATGGCCATTCAATCAAAATCATTGGAGGAAATCGCGCTTTTAGCGAAAGAAAAAGAAAAGTTATTATTGGCCATACCGGCAATTCAACCTATAAACAATACAGACTTAGCACGAATGGCATCAGGTTACGGTTGGCGTACAGACCCGTTCACCAAGGTAAGAAAAATGCACTACGGTATGGATTTTACCTCACCAAGAGGCACTCCTATTTATGCCTCAGGAGACGGTGAAATTAAGCGGGCAGATAATAATTCTTCAGGATATGGAAAACATATTCGTATTGACCATGGGTATAGTTATATGAGCCTTTATGCGCATTTAAGCAAATACAATGTAAAGAAAGGGCAAAAAGTAAAGCGTGGCGACCTTATCGGGTTTGTTGGAAGCACAGGACGTTCAGAAGCACCACATTTGCATTATGAAGTATGGAAAGGTGAAAATAGAATTAACCCTATCAATTTCTATTATGGTAGTTTATCGGCCAAAGAATTTGAGAATATGTTGAAATACGCAAATCAAGAAAACCAATCGCTGGATTAATGTATATAGAGTTACCTGAAAAACGATATTACGGTATTGGCGAAGTAGCCAAAGCTTTTGATGTGAACACTTCATTAATACGTTTTTGGGAAAAAGAATTTAATGTACTTAAGCCTAAGAAAAATGCTAAAGGCAATCGTAAGTTCACTCCTGAAGATATTAAAAATCTACAATTGATATTTCATTTGGTCAAAGAACGTGGCTTTACTTTAGAAGGCGCCAAAACACATTTGAAGCAAGAAAAAAACGCTTGAAAATTTTGAGATAATCGAAAAGCTAGAACGTATAAAAGCCGAACTTATCAAAATTAAAGTACAATTATAACACCTACCATTAAAACACACAATTGAACTCGTCTTGAGTTTTTGTTTGGCACCGAGCCCGCCTGCCATGCCTACGGCAGGTAAACCGGACGGGCAGGAATTATGGCTTTTGTGCCATAATGAAGTTATTTTCTAATGCATAACCCGGGTTTAACAAAACCATAACATAGTTCGTGTTACTTCTTCCGCATAAAAATAAATCAAAGTTCTCGCGTAATTGATTTTCTAAGTACCGCTTATAGGGCTCACGTACATATTGTGGCAAATTACAGAAGAAAGCAAATTGCGGATATGGTGTTGGTAATTGTGTGCAAAATTTAATTTTTACAAATTTACCTTTGTACGCTGGCGGAGGATAATTTTCAATGATAGGCAACATAACATCATTGAACTTTCGAGTCTGTATTTTATTACTACGGTTTTTATATACTTGAACAGCAGTTTCCATTGCCTTAAAAATACGTTGCTTGGTCAATACTGAAATAAAGAGGATAGGCACATCGGTAAAAGGCTCAATAGCCTGTTTTATCTTTTGGGTATATTGTTTCATGGTATTGGTTTCCTTGTCTTTGACCAAATCCCACTTATTGACAAGAATTACAATGCCCTTATTATTACGTTGTGCCAACCAAAAAATATTGGCAACTTGACCATCAAAACCACGAGTGGCATCTAACAACAACAAGCAAACATCACTATGTTCAATTGCTCGCACAGAACGCATTACAGAATAAAATTCTAGGTCTTCCTTTACTTTTGCCTTTCGACGGATTCC
>QILY01000108.1 GCA_003232155.1 Maribacter sp. | reverse complement strand
AATGATTTCTTGGCTATATGAAATGGAATTTCTGTATTCTCTAACCAATTCTTTTTGAATTCCGATAGATCAGTATTACTAGCAATTTCCATCTCATTAAGAAAATTAGAGACCGTTACATTTTTAAACTCATACTTTTTTAAATAGGATACAATACCTTTTTTAAAAGCAATCTCACCTATTCGTTCTTTTAGCATGTGTAAAGCCCATGCACCTTTTTGGTAAAATACCAAACTACTGGCTTTAGGATCCAACAAGCTTTGCCCTTCTCCCCTATCTGCCAAGCCTTGCAGTTCTAGCAATGACTCATATAACTTCCAATAAAAATGATCATCCCCAAAAATTTCTTTTTCCACTAATAGGGCGTAGTAAGTAGCAAAACCTTCATGCAACCAATGATGGTTTCCGTCTTTTTCTGTAACCAGATTACCAAACCATTGATGCGCCAGTTCATGAGCATTTACGTTGACATAGTTTTTATCTATAAAAGCAGTAGAATCGATAACATAAGCATCAGAAAAGATGGTGGCGCTCGTATTCTCCATTCCTGCATATAAAAAATCCCTAACAGGAATCTGTTTATAATTCTGCCATGGATACGGAAAGCCTATCTCCTTTTCCATAAAGTCAAAGATTCGTTTGGTATAGCGATAGGTTGGTTCAACTTTTTGACTATCCCGCGGATAATAATAGTTTTCTATAGGGATTCCGCTTCTAGAAGTCAACTCTTGCTTATCATAATCCCCAATGGCAAAGGCTAATAAATAACTACTCATGGGTTTTTGCATATCATAGCTCCATTTTTTTAAATGATCTTCTTTTTTTGAAGTCGAAATCAAATTTCCGTTTGTGATGACCTGAAATCGTACATCTACGGTAATTGCCAGGTCAAACTCTATTTTTTCCTCCATATTATCAAAACTTGGAAGCCAATGGCTTGTATACTTTCCTTGCCCTTGTGTCCATATTTGACTAACTGAATTTTCAACGCTCTTTTCACCCTTTTGTTCCGGACCCGAAGAATCTGGCAAAATACCAGAAAGAGGGTATGTTACTTCAGACTCAAGAAAATAAACCGTCTGTCTTGGTTTACAAGTAAAAGACAGGTTAAGTTCATAATTTTTTCCTTTCTTAATTTTTTTATGAAATATAATTCTTTTGCCATCATTTGAATAGCTAAGGTTTTTTCCATTCAACCGAACAGATGAAAACTTCATGTTTTTAGCATCAAGAAAAAGAGAATCCACATCTTTTAAAACTTCAAATTCATATTTCACAGATCCATCTATCTTTTTCTCTTGGGTAATGAGTTCAATGGATATGTCAGCTCGAATAAAATCAACCTTATCTTGATGTTGGGCATTTGAAGAAAACAAACTTAAAAGTAATACAAACGGCAATAGGTAGTTCATGGTGCAAATATACTCGTACCAAATGGAAATTCGGGAGAATCAAGGCAGGGCTTTTTTCTCATACCAAGTTAAAATTTTTCGGCATAGCCTGAGCTACGGCGATAAATTTTAACGAAGGTATGGGGGAAAAGACCAAGTAGAAATTTCGGATTTCCATTTGGCAGGAGTATATATCAGCATTTTCAACGAAAATTGCAATTATTGTTTCAAGACTTTACTATTTAACCACAAGCAAGGAAGGCGCAAAGATTTAAGTCAAGTAATAAATATAAAGGTTCGGGTTTTCAAACTCTTCCTTCTTCTATGGGAGGAGCCTAAAATAATTACACGCTTGCACCTTTATTTCTTTACCCCTAATTTAGTAGAATGAATGCTAATTACTTACAAACTCCTATTACATACTTAAAAGGTGTAGGTCCCAATAGGGCTGAAACTTTGCAATCGGAGCTAGGTATTCAAACCTATCAGGATCTATTGAACCTGTTTCCGAATAGGTATATTGACAAAACCCAATATTACAAAATCGGTCAATTACAGCGTAGTAATGCAGATGTGCAAATAGTGGGTAAAATCATCAATATTAAAACAGTAGAACAGAAAAAAGGAACTCGTTTAGTTGCTAAATTTATTGATGATACAGGTGAAATGGAACTAGTTTGGTTTAGGGGACAAAAATGGATTCGTGAAAACCTTAAATTGAACACACCCTATGTGATATTCGGAAAATGCAATTGGTATAACGGAAAAATTTCAATGCCGCACCCAGAAACCGAATTGCAGGCGAATCATGACCAAGGCTTGAAAATTGCCATGCAGCCCATATACCCATCTACTGAAAAACTGAGTAATAAGGGCATTACCAATCGCGCAATCAGTAAATTGATTCAGCAATTGTTCATGGATACCAAAGGTGAATTTTCAGAAACTTTATCTGATGGCATTTTACACGAATTAAAATTATTACCCAAAAGTGATGCACTTTTTAACATCCATTTTCCTAAAAATCAAGAACTGCTGGCAAAAGCTCAGTTTCGTTTAAAATTTGAAGAACTATTTTATATACAAATGCAGCTCATTGCGAAAAATATGCTGCATAAAAAGAAAATAAAAGGTTTCAATTTTGATCAAGTGGGCGAACTCTTCAATGAATTTTATAAAGACCATTTACCATTTGAACTTACAGGGGCCCAAAAGCGGGTGATTAAAGAAATTAGAACCGATTTAGGTAGTAATGCCCAAATGAACCGTTTATTACAAGGCGATGTTGGTTCAGGAAAGACCATTGTTGCCGTAATGATCATGCTATTGGCTATTGACAACGGGTATCAGGCTTGCTTAATGGCGCCTACTGAAATTTTGGCCAATCAACATTATCTTGGTATCAAAGAATTACTTGATAAAATAGGAATCAGTTGTTCGTTATTAACTGGCTCGGTAAAAAAATCTGTTCGAAAGATTATTCACGAACAATTGGAAAGTGGCGAGCTTCATATTTTAATTGGCACCCACGCTCTATTGGAAGATAAAGTGCAATATAAGAACCTAGGGCTCGCTATTATTGATGAGCAACATCGTTTTGGGGTAGCGCAACGTTCTAAATTATGGCATAAAAACGAATTTCCGCCACATATTTTGGTAATGACCGCAACACCAATTCCTAGAACCTTAGCTATGAGTTTATACGGAGATTTAGATATATCGGTTATTGATGAGCTTCCTCCTGATAGAAAACCCATTAAAACAGTACATCGCTATGATTCAAACCGGTTGAAGGTTTTTCAATTTATACGGGATGAAATCAAAAAAGGAAGGCAGATCTATATTGTATATCCATTAATACAAGAATCAGAAGCATTGGATTATAAAGATTTGATGGATGGTTATGAGAGTATTGCTCGTGACTTTCCCCTACCTGATTACCAGATATCTATAGTCCACGGACAAATGAAACCTGCCGATAAAGATTTTGAAATGGCCCGTTTTGTAAAAGGCGAAACACAAATTATGGTGGCAACTACGGTAATTGAAGTCGGTGTAAACGTTCTAAACGCATCGGTTATGATAATTGAAAGTGCCGAACGTTTTGGCCTTTCTCAGTTACATCAGCTAAGAGGTCGTGTTGGTCGTGGTGCCGACCAAAGTTTTTGTATTCTTATGACAAGCCATAAACTATCAAATGAAGCAAAAACAAGATTAGAAACCATGGTACGTACCAATGACGGATTTGAAATTGCAGAAGTAGATTTAAAACTTCGTGGCCCCGGTGATATTATGGGCACGCAACAAAGTGGCGTTTTAAACTTGAAAATCGCAGATATCGTAAAAGACAATGATATTTTAAAAACCGCGCGCTATTATGCTATTCGGCTTCTAAAAAACGACCTTGTAATGGAAAAACCTGATAATTTGGTGATTCGGCATGCCTATGCCCAATTGGTGAAGTACAAGAATATTTGGAATTATATAAGTTAAAAAAGCCCCACTTTTCAAAGTAGGGCCAAGTCATATCTTTTAAGCTTGAAAGTATTAATTCGCAGGCTTGTTAATATCTTCTCCTTTTTTCAATCGTTCTAAATTCGCTTCCATTCTAGGCTTAAAATTTGCTGGAGCATTAGCCATTGACTTCGTAATTGACTTAATAGCATTTTTGTAATCGCCTTTTGCAGAATAGGCTCTTGCCAATCCAAAATTACTGGGCCAAGCACCTTTATTTTTCTTTACGTTATTTTTTAAAATGGAAAGTGCCTTATCGTTATCGGTCCCTATCAATTGTGTTCCAGCACCATATACCTCACTAGCGGTACCCATTGCCACTGCTTTATCTAAAAGACCAGTAGCCTCTTGTGTTTTGCCTTGCTTTGCTAAAATTCGTGATTTTAGAGATAAGTTTGAGAACGATTCCTTACTGAAGAACTGTCCACTTATAGAAGCGTTCACCCATTCCAAAGCCTTATCCATATCACCAGCTCTAAAAGCATAGTTAGCTGCTTGATCCCAAGTTGACTGCTGAAAACTTTTAGGATTACGCAAATCATTAGCTATTCCTTCCATAACAATGGCCTGCACATCAACTTCTATTTTAAAGGGTATCTCTTTCTTTTCCCATATTAAAGAAGCAACCGTACTTGTAGCATCAACTGTATTGAATTCATAGGTCAATAATTCAGTTAGATCTTCAACATCTTTAGCAGTGGTCTTAAATCGAAGTACATCTTCTTTTTCATCGTAGAAATAACTTCCCCATGAGGTAGTATTGCCTGAAAGAATACCAGTAACGTCACCGCTCTCTTCTATAGCGAAAAATAGGGCATATTTACCTGCTTTTACATCATTACCTTCAATTTTCACATCATGTGAAAATTCAATCGTAGTATTGTAATCCGCTCCAGCACGCCATGGTGCTGATTTAGAAGTGCCAAATCCTAGATCATTAAACCCATAAGGTACAAGTGCTCCCCATACTTCGCGCCCTTTTACATACGGCCTATTGTAATGAATGGTAATATCTGTAATACCCACTCTTTGAGTTACTTTTGCCTCTTGGCTACTGGCAGGTAATGTTAGTTGTGCCGATACTATTGTAGTAAGGCATAAAAAAATAAAGCTAAAGAAAATTTTAATGTGTTTCATTCTCAATATGTTAGTATTAGTTGATTACTATATTTTGGTTCAATTCTTCTACAGAATTGGTCGCTGCTAAAGTAGGTTTAGAAAAGATAACTAATCGTTATGATTCTGTTAAATTCAGGTTGTGGAGTGTTAAACTATACAGGTAACTTGTTTCAATTTAAGCTTGTTGAACATCGTATTTTTTGTGACAATAATTTCATAAAAACCCCTTCTTTGCTTAGCTTTGTTAGCTTAGAATTGAAAGATTATGGGTTCAAAAAAGACATTATTTGATAAAGTGTGGGATTCACACGTTGTCCATCAAATTGAAAACGGTCCTGACGTATTGTTTATAGACCGCCATATGGTACATGAGGTAACGAGTCCTGTTGCTTTTTTAGGTTTAAAGAACAGGGGCATTCGGCTTATGTATCCTGAAAAGACTTTTGCAACGGCTGATCATAACACCCCAACCATCAATCAGCACTTACCTGTTGAAGATCCCCTTTCGGCCAATCAGTTGAGAATGCTAGAAAAAAATGCCAATGAATATGGTATTTCATACTGGGGCTTAGGGCACGAGAAAAATGGTATTGTACACGTTGTTGGTCCTGAATACGGAATTACACAACCTGGCGCTACTATTGTTTGTGGGGATTCACATACATCAACCCACGGTGCTTTTGGAGCTATTGCTTTTGGTATCGGCACTTCTGAAGTAGAAATGGTTATGGCTACCCAATGTATTATGCAGCCTAAACCAAAGAGTATGCGCATTAATATTACTGGAGAGCTTCAATACGGAGTTAGCCCAAAAGATGTCGCTCTTTTTATTATATCGCAATTAACTACATCTGGTGCTACTGGCTATTTTGTAGAGTATGCTGGTGATGTATTTAAAAATATGACCATGGAAGGTCGTATGACGGTTTGTAATCTAAGTATAGAAATGGGTGCTCGTGGTGGTATGATTACGCCTGATGAAGCTACATTTCATTATATAAAAGGAAGGGAGTTTACACCAAAAGGAGAAGCTTGGAATACTGCAATGGATTATTGGCAAACATTATATACCGATGAAGGAGCCGAATTCCATAAAGAATTAACTTTTGATGGTTCTCAAATTGAACCGATGATTACTTACGGTACCAATCCAGGAATGGGTATGGGTATTTCTAAGAATATTCCAAATGCTGATGCTGTACAAGGTGGAACAGCAACCTATAAGAAGTCATTACAGTACATGAGATTTGATGAAGGTGATTCGATGCTAGGAAAACCAATTGATTTTGTTTTCTTAGGAAGTTGTACAAATGGAAGAATTGAAGATTTTAGAGCTTTTGCATCTATTATAAAAGGAAAGAAAAAGGCTGATAATGTTACCGCATGGTTAGTTCCAGGAAGTCATAAAGTAGTAACGGCCATAAAAGAAGAAGGGATATTGGATATTCTTACGGAAGCTGGTTTTGAACTTCGCGAACCAGGTTGTTCGGCCTGTTTGGCCATGAACGATGATAAAGTACCTGCCGGAAAATTAGCGGTAAGTACATCTAACCGAAACTTTGAAGGGCGACAAGGACCAGGTTCAAGAACCTTATTAGCGAGCCCTTTAGTTGCAGCAGCAGCAGCGGTTACGGGTAAGGTTACTGACCCGAGAGAGTTAATGAAGTTAGAAACAGCTTAAGTCAATAACCTCAGGCATGGAAAAGAAAAAAACCTTTAATCATTTCGATGTAAGAATACGGGAAATTAAACCCACTGGTGGGATTAAACTCGTCTTTGCGAGGAGCATTTTCGCGACGAAGCAATCTGTTGAAACCTGAAACAAAGATTAAAAAGATTTCCACCCCTATCTGCCGACAGGCAGGTTCGTAAAATGAAATTAAAAAACTTAGCAATGGCATACGATAAATTCGACATATTAAAAACAACAGCAGTTCCACTTCCTATAGAGAATGTGGATACTGACCAAATTATACCTGCTAGATTTCTAAAAGCAACAGAACGTAAAGGTTTTGGAGACAATCTTTTTCGTGATTGGAGATACAATCAAGACAATACGCCTAAGAAAGATTTTGTGCTCAACAACCCAAAGTATTCTGGAAAAATACTTGTTGGAGGTAAAAATTTTGGTTCCGGTTCTTCTCGTGAACATGCAGCATGGTCAGTCTATGATTATGGGTTCCGTTGCGTAATCTCTAGCTTCTTTGCCGATATCTTTAGAGGCAACTGCTTAAATATTGGTGTTCTACCCGTTCAAGTTAGTGCAGGGTTTTTACAGAAAATATTTACTGCTATCGAAGCAGATCCCAAAACGGAATTTGAAGTGAGTCTTCCAGAACAAAAAGTAACGATTTTGGCAACCGGGGAAAGTGAAAATTTTGATATCAATGATTATAAAAAGGGCAATATGACCAATGGTTTTGATGATATTGATTATTTACTGAACATCAAAAAAGATATTGGGGAGTTTGCTAAAAGTACACCGCTATAAAAAGCATTTTTGCGATGGGCCGTATTTGCAAAAAGTAAATACCGCCACATGGCAAACTGTTCAGACCAAGCACTAAGCTTAAATAGATTGCCACATTGTGCTTGCAATAACGGAAAAACTAATACAATGAAAAAAAGAAAACTGGAGATCATGGATACCACCCTGCGTGACGGGGAACAAACCTCTGGGGTATCTTTTTCTGCATCTGAAAAACTTACGCTTGCTAAGTTATTGTTAGATGAACTACAAGTAGACCGTATAGAAGTGGCTTCGGCACGAGTTTCTGAAGGTGAACTGCAAGCAGTGCAACAAATTACCGAATGGGCCGCCACTAAAAATTATTTGGATCGCATTGAAGTTTTGACCTTTGTAGATGGTGGGGTTTCTTTAAAGTGGATGGAAAAAGTAGGGGCAAAATCCCAAAATCTTTTAACCAAGGGTTCTTTAAACCATCTAAAACACCAGCTAAAAAAAGCACCTGAACAACATTTTTCTGAAATAGCTGAAATTTTTGAAGCAGCCCGAAAAAAAGGCATTATCAATAATATATATTTAGAAGATTGGAGTAACGGAATGCGTAATTCTAAAGATTACGTTTTTCAATTTTTAAATTTTCTAGCTACACAACCTGTAAAAAGAATTTTATTACCAGATACACTTGGTATTCTTACTTATAAAGAAACTTTTGATTTCATTTCAGAAATCGTAATCCGTTATCCCAACCTCCATTTTGACTTTCATGGTCATAACGACTATGACTTAGGCGTTGCTAATATTATGGAAGCTGTAAAAGCAGGTTGTCACGGCTTACACCTTACCGTGAACGGAATGGGTGAACGTGCTGGCAATACTCCCATGGCAAGTGCCATAGCCGTAATCAATGATTTTTTAACAGATGTTGAAATTGGAGTAAACGAGGCTTCTCTTTACAAAGTAAGCAAACTGGTCTCTGCCTTTACCGGCTTTGGAATTCCTGCTAATAAACCTATTGTTGGGGATAATGTTTTTACGCAAACTGCAGGGATTCATGCAGATGGTGATAGTAAAA